>CAYRLT010000515.1:0-5899 GCA_964425095.1 uncultured Luteolibacter sp. | reverse complement strand
ATCTCCCATCTCCGATCTCCCATCTCCGATCCAAAATCTTCCCATGTCAGACCTCATCATCGCCGGCCGCACCTTCAATTCCCGCCTATTTCTCGGCACTGGTAAATTCCCCTCCAACGAATCCATGCGCGATGCCCTCGCCGCCAGTGGCACTCAAATCGTCACCGTCGCCCTGCGCCGCGCCGATCTCACCGGCGGCCATGACCCCTACGCCAATATCCTCGATTTCATCGATCCGGAAAAATTCCTGCTCCTCCCCAACACAAGCGGAGCCATGAACGCTGAAGAAGCCGTGCGTCTCGCCCGCCTCGCCGCCGCCGCAGGCCTCCCCAAATGGGTCAAACTCGAAATCCACCCGGACCCCACCTACCTCCTCCCCGATCCCATCGAAACCCTCAAAGCCGCCGAAATCCTCGTCAAAGAGGGCTTTGTCGTCCTGCCCTACATCAACGCCGATCCAGTTCTCGCCAAACGTCTCCAAGAAGTGGGAACCGCAACCGTCATGCCGCTAGGCTCACCCATCGGATCTAACAAAGGCCTCGCCACCCGCGATCAAATTCGCATCATTATCGAACAAGCTATAGTACCCGTCGTTATTGATGCTGGCATCGGCGCACCCAGTCACGCCACAGAAGCCATGGAACTCGGAGCGGACGCCGTGCTCGTCAACACCGCCATCGCCATCGCCTCCAATCCCATCCGCATGGCCATTGCCTTCCAAAAAGCCGTCCAAGCCGGCCGCGAAGCCTACGAACTTGGCCTGCCGGAACGCTCCGACCAAGCCCACGCTACCAGCCCACTCACCGGCTTTCTCGGATAAAAGCGAACCGCCAAAAAAATCACCTATTGTGAAGATTGTTCATGGTGTTGTGTGCTCTGGGCGAAGTTCCTCCAACACCACCAGCCAGTTCATCATGGTGATGGGAGGCAAAGCGGCGGGGTGGTTGATGGGCCGCAGATTTACTTGGAGTCTGCTACCGGTGTAGTCAGTTCCAGATGCTCCTTTCGTGTCCAGCAGGATGATGGCATCTTTCTCTGAAGCCAACGAGCCGATTTGTCCATCCAAGCGAACAGCGGTTGGATCAATATTCACACCAAAACGCTTTTCTGGCACAAACAATGATACTGGCGGATAAAAATCACCGCTGTCGGTATAGCCCTCAGGCCGCGTGGTGGGAACCACATTAAAATTATCCGCGATGTAGGTGCGTAGGTTGCTGACCAGAGAAAATCCTTTGGTAAATAAAGTTAAATTAGCACATTCCCGCATGATCAATCCGTATTTGTAACGACCCTTCATCGGATGATAATCGGGGGCATTTAAGCCCGAAGTGGTATAGTCGACATTCACGCTAAGCGAATGATTGATGGATGTATCAGATGCACCAATTTTCGCCAAAAAAGCAGGCATGCGTTCTGGAAAAATCTCCACGCGCCAAGACGTGTCATTGAGGAGATCGGGGTCGCCGCCGGGAATTTGGGAAACCTTGAAAGGCGCTGCAGGACGCCAGTAGCCTGCTTTAAATATCCCCACGTTTGGATCCGCATAACGCGCGTTATTAAAATCGACTACGCCAGTAACTCCGGGTTCATAATAAAATTTCCCGTTGGCTCCATAGGCGACATCCACAACCCGTTCACCAAAATCATAGCTTTCATTCTCCTGCGCGCAAACTGTGTAACCAGGCGGCAGGGGCTGGTTGATACCAGTAATGACCGGTTGAGAAAATTCTACGGTTGAACCATCATTCTTCTTCGCACGAAACCGTAACACGGTCGGCATTTTTTGAATATCCACAGCCGTCACGTCCAAATTCATCGCGCACTGCAACGCTCCGATGGTATAGTTATTCCACGTCGTTAGAGACAAGACATTGGATTCTTCGGTATGGCCGAAGCGGTCAAAAAAATCCTCGCCCCGGTTGATGGGGATGAATGCCACCCGCCCGCTTTCCGACGCGAGTGACACCGGATAGAACTCACCGGTAGTCACTTCGTATTCCTCGCGCTTGCCCTGCTCAAAGGGGTCAGTATTAAAACTTTTCCCGCCGATGCTTGATTCACTTGAAAGCGTCATGCCACGACGACTTGAAATGGACGGCAGATTGAGGGAGCCTTCCACATTCGCCTTACCCGCAAACACCCCTCCCTCGATGTGTACATCCGACCATTCAGATCCGGAAGCATGGCGACCCAGCGAAACAAATGCCGAAGTGGAAATTGCCAATTGAGAGGGAATTTCATAAATCGATATGACAAACTTGCGGCGTAACTTTGTGATTTTAGTCACTGCAAAATCTTGACCCGCCAAATCCATCTCAAAGGCCCACCAATTGCGTTTTGCAACAAAAGGGTCTCCCGGTTTTGCATATCCGAAATTAATATTCGGATAGGCGATCCGGTTGAAACCCTTGCGTAGATCTGTATCTGGAAAGTAGTCCAAATCCGCACCGTAATCGATGACTCCATCCCCGTTCAGTTCTTTATGATTCAGATAACTTTCGGCAAGACTACCGTATTGTTTCAAAGGCCCAACCATCGGTGAATGTTTATCCCGGGATAACAATCCTGTATCGCTAGTCTGCAAGGGTGGCGGATAACCAAATCCCTGACTGACATCAAGACCTGAAGTGCAATACTTTGAAATGTCATTATTATTAACCGTATTGATTGCACTGAAAATTTTTCTTGCATCGTAAGTAATGGCAGTATCTCCGATGTTCGCTTTGATGTGATTGGTAATTCCCAATTGAGTTTTCACGCTCGAGTCAACCGACGTCTTGGCATTGGCCATGGTCAGGGCGCTCCCAAAAATATTACGCCAGCGCCAAGTTTCACAGATCGCAGAATTATTCGAGTCGTTCATCATGGCTCTCATCACCCGGTTGGGTGTGATGGCGACGATGCCGCGCAGCACGGCATCTTCTTTCTCCGCGTAGTCCACACGTAACTGCACCGATTGCTGCACTTTGTGTGCGTCCATTGTACTGCGGTAGAAAAATACGGTCAGCAAAGTGAGGATCAACCCGGTACTGAGCACCAGCACGTATGATACAAAACCCGACTTGCCGTCTCTTGTGTAGGAAGTTTTCATGATTGTATGGTTCCTGAAAAAGTAATTTGTTCCCCGGTTGGCCCGGTAAGAGTCATCCGGAGCAAGCCCTGCGCGATCGTGAACTGAACATTGGTCGGTTGACGGGTAATCGACCACTGCGGGGCTGCCAGCACTCCGCTGGTCGGCACAATATAATAATTGAGGACCGGACCATCTCCCAAATTCTCAAATGAGAGAATCGATGCACGCATCTTTCCATCCGGTTGACGATAATTCAACACAACTACAGGTGACGCTGCGAGTCGAGGACGACTCCCCGACAGGGCGTCCGCCACAGAATCATGCAAACGGAAACGGTCAGCACGACTGACCAGTTTGCTCACATACATGTTGATAATTGGCGCTTCATCGATGAGAAAATTCTGAGTTTTGAACAGCTTTATAAAAGCCAACTGTTGATTGAATAGCTGAAGCAACATGGTTCCGATCGCCATTCCGATCATCATGGCGATCGTTAACTCGAGCAGAGTAAAGCCTTTACGGAACTGTGTGGGAATCTTGTTCATTGGATGCGCAACACGGTTTGGGATTTCGCGTAAGTGCGGTTGCCGATTTGATAGGTCAACACGCTCTGGACCTTCCATATTTTCATCGCTGCTGGGTTGGTTTCTACGGTGCCACTGCCATCAGGAGGATAGTTTTCTGGATCGGGGATGCGGGTGCGCAATACCGTTGCTGTGATTGGTCGGTTTCCGGGTAGCCGACCGATTTCCTCTACGGTAGAAGCGCTGGAGGGAAAAGATGGCCAAGGAGAATTGTTGGAAACAAGTGTTTCAAAGGGGATACGCTCGGCGTAGGCACGCTCAAAAGTGATGTAAGCATCCGTCAGGGTTTGTCGTAAAATCCACTGGCGAGGTTCAAGAATATTGAGCGAGAGCTTGAGTAAGATCAGGCCAATAAAGGTAAGAATCGAGAGTGAGATGCCAGCTTCGATCAAGAGCATACCACGGTGCAAGGATCGCGCCTTGCGGAACCTGCAAAACTCCTTAAAATAACTGGCATGAGCCGATTTCGTTACTTCTGGGCAGCGATCTTTTCGCTTTTCTTCCTCGCAGAGGGTGCAATCAAGGCCCAAGCCATCCTTGAACCGCCCTTTGGATTGCACTGGGGTGATTCTCCGGAAAAACTGGTGGATTGGGCTGCCCGACATGCGTTGGACGTTACGATTATCTTGCCTGGAGAGCAACCGGCATTGCGCATCCTCAGAATAAGCCCTCAGAAGGGCTTTCTGCCCGAAACTAAGGCTGGGGCGGTGGAAGGCCGCTTTATGAGCGGCAGACTCTTCGAGTTGACGGTCCATTACTTTGACCGCGAAGCCACGGCGGATATGATGGATGCGCGGTTTAAGGAGCTTAAAAAGCAGGTTTCCAATGAGCACGGGAATCTGATCACCAATCAGCAGCAGCGGTTGGTGGAAGATAAATTTGTGACGAGGACTCAATCGTTTCATCGTGAATCAATTAAAGGTTTAATGCTCCTCTTGGCTTACACCGAGGTGGAGGATTTATTCAGAAAATCCAAGGAAGCACGCTTTTCACTAATCTATCGAAATGAAAACCTCCGCAAGGATATGATGAAGTAAGCAGGATGAAAATGGATTCACTTCAGTGTAGTGATCGAGCCATTGACTTTCAGCGCCCGATCCACATTGAAAGAAACATGGGCGAGCCGATCCGTGCCAAAGGGAGTGACGGTGAGAAGTTCCATCGTCCATAGACCATCTTCTGGCACTGTTTGATCCCAATCAGTCACAACGTTTACTTCGCTCACGGGCGCACCCACGAAAATATTACGCCCCGCCCCCGGAACAACAGTGCCTTCGACACCATCTTGTAATCCTCCCTTATACACTTGGGCGTAGGTCTGGGAATCTGGGTAGAGATCGTTGAGCTCGAACGTAAGTGTCGGCATATCGAAGCGAATCACCTGGTTCGGTGTGATCCCCGCGATGCTACCGTCCGCTACAGGCCAGACTTGTACATACATGGATGAAATCTGGGACTCAGGGGCTTGGTAATCTGCAACGGAAAATACCGTGAACCGTTCTTCACCACGCACCTTGGCCCGGTCAGCTCCAGGCACTGAATTGATGGCGTAGCTCAAGCGGTGTACCGCATTGTTGGTAAGCGTAACCTGATGCAGCAATGTCGCTTGGTTGCGATCAACATTACTGCCGTCACTACCCGCTGCATAGGATTGGATATGGCGCACCAGCTTAACACTCTTGGAAGCTACCCGAGCATCTTCCTCCGAACGCAGTCCCGATGTGGTGACGTCAACGATGAAGGGGCGGTCCGCACGTGTACGAGGTATTGCGTTATACATGTTCGGGTCCTCTGTGAGTATGCTGACTGAAGCCATGGGCACGTAGGTACCCACATATTTGGTGTCCAGTAGAAAGATAGTAAAAGGATTGTCTCTTACGGACCACAATTCGAAGCGCGCGCCGCCAGGATCAATGGCCAAAGCGGATTGCTGCTCGCCGATGGGCTGCACAGAGAGATCCCATACCACATTGGTTGGTAATTGGACTTGGCGAATGAAATTGGTGTATACTGCACCTGCCTGACCGTAAGCCGATAGCGCAGTGGCGGCTAGGGTCAAAATGATAGATAAAGGGGTATGATATTTCATGGTTTTTTTGGGAAGCGGATTTTTTCCCGTTAAAACGTTAAAATTTATTGGTGCTGGTTGATCGGGCGATGTTCCGACATCGCCTGTTTGGAATTGAATTCAAACCAACCAACACCATGAACGATCAGACAGCGAGACAGGCACCGGCGC
>CAYRLT010000514.1:0-4730 GCA_964425095.1 uncultured Luteolibacter sp. | reverse complement strand
TGCGGGTCTGGATCTACAAACAGGCTCCCTGGGGTGACTCCATCGCCCGTCTGAAGAAAGTCTGGGGCGGGATCTATTCATAGTTTTCCACACCGATCGTCGGTGGCATTGCTCGAGCAAACCAACCACGTCGGAGGCATGAACACCAGCGGACTGAATCGGGACGAGGTCGAGCACATGGATCGGAAAACCATGGGCGGGCTGAGCGAGAAGTTCTTCAACGAGGCGGCGCGTCGCAGCACCACACCGCCCAAGCCGGAGGGTTACATCACGCCGGGCTCTCGCGTCTGGCAGTCTCATGTCGCCGAGAAGGTGTTTCTTGAGATGCTGGAAACGGCAAAGGTGCCGGTGCACTATGAGCAGCTTCTGCAAAGTGTCAGCAAAGAGAACGATAGCATCACCGCACTGACGGTTCGCAGCGGAACGGTTTACAAGGCGAAGGTCTTCATCGATGCCACTTATGAAGGCGACCTGATGGCCGCCGCTGGTGTGTCCTACGCGCTCGGACGGGAAGCCCGTGACACCTATGGCGAATCGCTCGGCGGTGTCCGCTACCTCGATGAGAAGATCCAAGGTTCACCCTACGATGCGGATGGCAAACTCCTGCCTGGGATCATGCCGGGACCACCTCCCGCAGAGTTTTCCGCCAGCCCGCACCCGATCTGCTACAACATCCGCCTCAACCTTTCGAAGCGTGCTGAAAATTCGGTTCCGATCGAGAAACCGGTTAGTTACGACCCCAAGCAGTATGAGTTGATGGCGCGAAGCTTGTCATCGGGATGGTTGAAGAAACCCGGTCAGATCCTCGGCTTCTACGGCATGCCGGGTGGGAAAATGGAATGCAACAACTCCCAGTATTCCATCGTTTCGATGAGCATGCCTGGCGAACAAACCGCTTGGGCGGAAGCGAGCTTCGAGGAGCGTGACGCGATCCACAAAAAGTATCGCGAATACACCCATGGCTTGCTGTGGTTTCTGAAAAGCGACTCGCGGATGCCTCAAAACATCCGCGATGAAATGGCAGGCTATGGTTTGTGCAAGGATGAGTGGGCGGACAATGGTCACTGGCCCTACTACCTCTACATTCGGGCCGCGCGGCGCATGAAGTCAGACTTCATCATGACCCAGGAGGACATCACGGTGAACCGCGACAAGAAGGATGTGATCCACATCGGGTCCCACTTCATTGATTCGCACCACGTCGCCCGTTACGCCGTGGACAAGGATCATTTCATCAATGAAGGCCGGATCTGGGAGGAAGGAAAAAACTTCGATATCCCCTACCGGGCCATCACCCCCAAGGCGGAGGAGTGCCGAAACCTGCTGGTGCCGGTATGTGCCTCATCCAGCGCGGTGGCATTCTGCGCAATCCGCCTTGAGCCCACATGGATGCATCTGGGCGAAGTGTCCGGCATGGCGGCGTCCCTTGCCATCCGCGACAAAGTTGACGTTCAGAAAATCAACATCAAGGAGCTGCAGGAAAAAATCGGCAAGTCTGGCATCCCGCTTGAGTTGCCCGAGAGCGAGCAAGATGCTGCCGACACTTCAGATGATTGGCGTATCGACACGATGGAGGAATGGCAGTCGGCTGCCGCGAAAAGCGAGAATTTGGAGATCGAGGACGGCATGGCTACACCGACTGCGATGACGGCGACATTCACCAGTGTCGTGAAAAAATTCGATACCAAGCGGACCTTCGGCAAGATGACCTTGTCACAATCACCCGTGTGGCGGAACTGGGAGCCGATCGGAAAAGTGGGGCCGCGCAACCTAGAGGACGCGCCGGTATTTCTCGTGAAAGCCCCCGGCGATTACTGGCTCTTCGGTCTCTACGGTCCCTACCTAGGTGAAGGAAAGAAACATGGCAAGGAGGCTGAGATCAAAGGCCACTGGAAGGATTTTAAAGCGCAGCCGGCCGCACTCAAAGGTTTCGATATCCCGCTGACCACAACCCCCTACCCCAATCAGTATGATGCTCCAGGTGGCTTGAAACCCGACTTGGGCGGATACCATGCCTGGCAGAGCAATGACATGGTGAACTGGGTGCATCATGGTCCCGTGACTGAAGAGGTGTCGCGCTGGGTGACCACGGCCGAGCAGGTCGATGGCAAGACCTACATCTACTATGATTATCCGAACGATCAGGATCCTCATCTGTTCATCGATGAAGATCTAACCGATGGCATTCCCGGAAAAAACATCGGGTTGGTATTCAAAAATCCCACGGACGGATCGGACTGCAGTTTCATTCGTGATCCCAATGGAAATTTCCATGTCATCTACGAGGATTGGACGCCGATCAACGCAAAAAAACACTCCTGGGACTCGCCATTGGCCGGGCACGCGGTCAGCGCCGACGGCATCAAGGGTTTTAAAATCCTTTCGCCTGCCGTGGATCAGCGGACCAAGCCGACCGGGAAGAAAGCCACCTACGAACATCCGCATTGGATGCAGCACCCGGACTGGAAAAGCAATATTGCCGAATACGATGTGCATGAACCGGAGCAGAATGCCTTCGGTGATTGGGCGGCCATTTCCATCGGTGGACAGTATTATCTCTTCTGCGACTACCACCCGGCGGGTGAAAAAATCCGCATCGGGTGCTTCACCTCCGACGATCTCGAAAAACCGTTCCAATTCTGTGGCGAACTGGGCAAAGGTCATCCCGACCCCGACATCGGCTTCGCCGAAGGAAAATTCTATCTGATCAACCAGACGGCATCCGACTATGTCAGTCCGGGCCCATGGGTCGGGTCGGTGGAGGCGCGCGCCGGAGTGGACACGACCGGAGACGGAGTGATCGACACCTGGACCGGGTGGAAAGAGGTCAAGGAGACCTATGACTACGTCAAGGGTTTCTCCAAGCAGATCAAGCGGAACCCTGCGGAGATGGATCTTTCCGGATTGCCCGCCGCTGAAGGTTTCGGTTTTGAACTACGCATCAAGGACACAAGCGCGGACCCATCCATCCCGATCTTGGACTCGGTCCGTATCTCATTCAAATGATTCCAACTGGATCACTGCCTTGAAAACGAGTCGGGCATTCACGATCTAACATCTTCCTGATCACGCTAGGAATCAAAACTCCGGCGAACCATACGGATTCCGGCATTGCTCGGATTCTCCGGGAAAAAAATCCTGCGTTTCCACGGTGCCTCATGGCAAAGCCGCGATAACTTGAGACCCGCGAACACCAAAGATTGATCTATTGGCAGGTTCTCGGTTTTGAAAAATCACTTACCGGCGGTCGAAACGAGTGTATTGTAATGTCTTACAATTTCTGTCGTTCTCGGAAAAACCAAAGCCATGAAAGAGTTACCGCTCGCCAAAGCATTCATGTTGATTGAACCCGGGCCCGTGACGCTCGTCACGACCGCCATCGGGAGAAAGAAGAACATCATGACGATTTCGTGGACTCTGGTAATGGACTTCACGCCGAAACTGGCTTTTGTCACGGGCGCATGGAACCATTCCTTCCGCGCGTTGATGGAAACCAAGGAATGTGTGATTTCGATCCCCTCGGTGGACATGTCGGAGACGGTGGTTAGAATCGGGACCGGCTCTGGGGCCGACACTGATAAATTCCGGAAATACGGGCTGACTCCGGTGAAGGGCAAAGTGGTCAAGGCCCCGCTCATTGCGGAATGCATCGCAAACATCGAATGCCGCGTGATTGATTATGTGGAGAAGCACGACTTATTCGTCCTTGAGGGAGTGCGGGCTTGGATCGATTCCGATGGCCAGAAACGTCGCATGTTTCATGCGATCGGCGATGGCACCTTTGTGGCGGATGGCAGAAAATTCAGCCATCGGGCACTGATGGCTGAAAAGCTTCCACCCGGGGTGTGAGTGGTTTTCAGCTCCCGTTTTGAAACCGGTGATGCTTGAAGAGGCCTAGGGTTTCGGCAGGAAAAACGCGCGTTGTTTTTCCGAGATGGGCATGGCGATTTTTTCCATGACTTCTAGCATGTCTTCCCAGAGTTGGCGTCTGGTCGAGAGATTGGCGTTGGTTTGCAGCAGGCAGCTCGGGTGATAGGTGACGCGCACCGGGATGCCTGCGAGTTCGAGCCATGATCCGCGCATTTCCGTGATGGCACCGTCCGGCCCGAGCAATCCCTCGGCTGCGGTGGCGCCGAGAGCGACGATGCAGGTCGGCCGGACGATGTCGATTTCCGCGAGGATGAAGGGTAAGCAAGCGGCAAATTCTTCCGGCGAGGGTTTGCGGTTGTTGGTCGTTTGCCGTGGCGTGGACGGGCGAAACTTGACGATGGTGGAAATGTAAACGTCTTCGCGGACAAGCCCCATGGCTTTGAGAATATCGGTGAGTTTTTGTCCGGCTGGGCCGACGAAGGGCTCGCGCTTTTTCTCTTCTTCGTAACCGGGAGCTTCACCAACAAACATGATCCGCGCATCCGGGTTTCCGGTCGCGAATACCAAGGTGTCGCGCAAGGTGCCTAAGGCGCGGGCAGCGGGCCAGGTTTCGGCTTGTGTCCGCAGTGAGGCGAGGCGTTCGGTTTTTGTTTGCCCCTCGGCGGTCACGTGCGCAGGTATGACCTGCGGCGGAGCGGAGACCGCCGGTGATAGAGGGGCCGGCCGAGGCACAGGCTGAGACGTGGGTGAGTCTTGGGGTGCTTTGGCTGCCCGCGCGCGGAAAAGCAGGTCGCGCAAGCCATCGCGCGCACCTTCGTCGAGCAATACATGGGTCACCCCGCGTGCCTGTTCGGCTTCGA
>CAYRLT010000513.1:0-16670 GCA_964425095.1 uncultured Luteolibacter sp. | reverse complement strand
TTTGAGGGATTTTTCCGGATTCCAATCTTCAGGCTGGGTCCAATCGGTGGTGACCTTACCGTTGATTGAAATCACGATGTGGCGACCGTCCACTTTGATCGAGTAGTCGAACCACTCATCGTCCTTGTGCGGGGCCTGGTCCATCACGTCGGCAACGGCATAGAGTCCGCCGCTCTTCTTGCGGTCGGTGTGGGTGGCATTCACCTGGCACTCGTAGCCTTTCGACGGCCAGCCCTTTTCCTGGAACTCAGTGTGAAAATAGAGACCGCCGTTAGAGCCCGGGGTGGTCTTGACTTTGGCCTTGAACTCGAAGTTGCGGAACTTCGCATTGCCATCTCCGCCTGTGTAAAACAGATGGGCTCGCCCACCGCTGACGATCAGCTCACCTTCCTTGACACTGAACGCGCCGGTCTTTTCCTCGTTGGATTTCCAACCGCTGAGATCCTTACCATTGAACATCGACACCCAACCCTCTTCGGCAAAAACCGATATCTGGGACCCCACCACCGCAAGTAGACAAAAAAACACGTTTTTCATGATGCAAAGGACGCTGGAGTCTCAACCACCCGCTGTCAAGCGAACGGGGGCGGGGCTGGCTCATCAAAATCCCCTTTAATGACAGAATCGAAACGCGGAGAAGCCGAGATCGCGGAGGACTTGCGCAGAGCAGCCATGGATTTGCTGTCATGATACAAATGGGGATCTTCATGCCGAACTAATTCCAGATTTCCAAAACTCAGCGCTTTTCTCCGCGAGCTCCGCGTCTCCGCGTTTCGCTGAAATTTTATTGATCCATCGGCCCGGGGTAGCGGCAGAGGATCGCGGTGTTGCTGAGGCAGGCACGCAGGAACTTGCCACCTCCGTTCTTGACCGCCTCCACGGTGGAAATCAGAGTCCGCGACATGGATTTCAAACAACGCACCCTCGCCGCCCTCCAAGCCGCCCGCGCGAATTCTCCAACGAACACCGCACTCGTCGGGTTGGACGGCTTTGTGGACACGATCGTCACCCCGGTGGACCAGCGAACCGCGCAAGGCGAGGCCTTTACGCCGATTCGTTCGATTCCGGAATTCGCGCAACGCATTGGCGGGGCCGCCGGCAAGAGCACCAATATCGAACTCTATCCTTTGATGGACAAATTAGGCGGCAATGGCCCGATCATGGCCAATGCCCTGCTTGAAGCGGGCACCCGCGTGACCTATCTGGGAGCGCTCGGACGACCCGCTATACACCCGGTTTTCCATGACTTCGCCAGCCGCGTTGAAGTGGTTTCGCTCTGCAACCCGGCCACCACCATCGCGGTGGAGTTCAACGACGGGAAACTCATGCTCGGTCAGTTGCGGAGCCTCGATACGATCACGCTGGAAACCATTTACCAAGTGATGGGCGAGGAGAGTTTGCGCTCCGCCCTAGCTGCCGCCGATCTCGTATCATTGGTGAATTGGACGATGATTCCCAACATGACGGCAGTCTTGCGCTCCTTCGTGGAGGATGTACTGCCAGCTTGCCCGCCTCGTGAAGGGAAGCTCTTTTTCTTTGATTTGGCCGACCCCGAAAAACGATCGCACGAAGATTTGATAGAGGTCCTGGAAGTGATGGCTCGCTTCGACAAGTTTGGCAAGGTGACGCTGGGCCTGAATCTTAAGGAAGCTCAACGCGTTTACCAAGCGCTCGGCTTCGCAGCGCTTGGCGAGTCGGAAGAAGATCTCCGGACCATCGCGACGGACATCCGGGAAAAGCTCAACCTCGCATGCGTTGTCGTCCATCCGCGTGAGTCGGCTGCTTGCGCCACGGCGGATGGCACCTCATGGGTGCCCGGTCCTTACACCGACCAACCCCTCATCACCACCGGCGCGGGCGATCATTTCAATGCGGGCTTCGCCCAAGGACAAATGTTAGGGCTCGATTCCGAAGCTTGCCTCAGCATGGGCGTCTGCACCAGCGGCCACTACGTCCGCACCGGCAAAAGCCCGAGCCTCGATGATCTGGAAAAATTTCTAGCAACTTGGAAGTGATTTCAAAGCGAGGCTCTTGGCTTCAGCATCCGAGGCGATCCAAGTCCGCCCAGAATTGTTGCGTCTGAGTGACGTCCGGAATGATTTCCAGCAACACGGTTTTTTCGCCTGGTTCAAACTGGTCGAGATCGTCTGCGCGGCGGACGCGGAGATGCGTCATACCCCACAGCGCGGCCATTCCCGAGAAATCGGCCGCATGCGGGTTGACCATGCATTCGGCCGCTCGCGGATTCATGGCGGCCAATCTTGGAAGCCGTTTGAAAATTCCGCCGCCGTTGTTGTGAATCACCACCAGCACACGGCCTGCGCTTTGGACCTGACCCAGCATGAACGGAGCCGCCAAATCATACAGCGCGGTCAAATCCCCAACCACCGCCCAGCTATCACTGAGATCGGCCGACCATCCGAGCCAAGTGCTGATTTGGCCGTCGATCCCATTCGCCCCGCGGTTGGCACGCACCGATGAAACCGGGCGCGTCCATTGCGCGAATTGATTCCATTCGCGGATCGGCAGGCTATTGCCGAGAAACACACCGCTGCCGATGGAGACAAAGTGGGAGAGCGCACGCATCAATGCCGGTTCGCTGTCCGGATAACATTCTAACATTTCGCCGATTCGTGCCGCTCGCGCCGAGGCTCCTATCAAAAGATCCAAGGCATCATCGGTGGCTTCGATATCACCCAGCGCGGGCAACACCCGATTCAGCGGCCCGCGCGTCACCTTGCTCTCGCGGGCGAGACCGGGCAGGCCGTTACGGCAGACGCTCCAAACGGAAACATCGTTTAAGTTTTCAAGATCGCGCCAAAACCGACCGCTCGGGACCTCGCCAAGCCGCAGGATTTTCCCCGGCGGTCCGGCTTTGAGCACGCGGTCCGCACCATGAATCGCCAATCCCTGCAACGCCTCGCGCAATCCGCTCGTCGAGTCGACGACAACTGGCGCGCCAAGATCGAGGCAAAAATGAAACACATCCTCCCGTTCATCGGGCTCAAGCCCGCCGACCATCACCACGATTCCACGGCTGAGGTCCTCGCGCAGCCAGCGGGCAAGCGCGGCCACATCGATGCGATCATGCGCCGGCGCAAAGGTGCCGACTGATACTCCGGAAAATCCCTCATCGCCCGGCTGAAACTCCTCCTCGAACGCGGCATTCAAATGGAGCGGTCCACGCCCGTCCCATGCGGAAAGATCCACTTGTGAGGCATAAACCCCGAAAATCCCCTGCTGTTCGATCGACTGCGGCGCACCGGTGCCATGATATTCCGCAGGGCGGTCAGCCGTCAGCGCGACCAACGGACGTGCCTGATAGTGTGCCTCGATCACTGCTGGCAGCAACTCTGCCACAGCCGTGCCGCTGGTGGTGACGATTGCGCAGGGCAACCCGGTTTCCATCATGCGGCCCAGCGCGAAAAAACCGGCGCTGCGTTCCTCGAAGTGCCGCCACAAGCGCACGAGACCGGCGGCTTCCGCGCGTGCCAGCGCTTCGATGAGAGCGGCATTTCGAGCACCCGCACACACCACGAATTCGCACACCCCGACCCGGAGGCATTGTTTCACCAGATCCATCGCTGGATACCAAGCATTCATCGCATCGGTGTTAGTAGAGTGTTTCATGAAGATGGGATTGACGAACATCGGTCGAAACGCACACCGCGTCTCCGCTCAAGCCAGCTCCTCCTTGCGGATGCTGACGATCGGTGCGAGCACGGTGCTTAGGCTTTGCATTTTAGCGAGGGCTTCCCGCATCTTTCCTTCCGGAGTTTGGTGTGTTAGAATAATCAGGTCGGTTTTGTTTTCACCTTCCTCGGATTCGCGCTGCAACACGGCATCAATCGAAATATCAACGTCCGCCAGAATGCGGGTGATGTCCGCCAATACGCCCTTCTCATCGGCGACCTGCAAGCGCAGGTAAAAAGCGGTGACCACTTCGCTGATCGGCAACACGACCGTGGCGTGCAGCTCGTCCGGTTGGAATGCCAAGTGCGGCACCCGGCTGCACGGATCGGCGGTGTGCAATCGCGTGATGTCCACCAAGTCGGCGATCACGGCCGATGCCGTTGGCTCGCTGCCCGCGCCTTTTCCATAATAGAGCGTGGTGCCCACCGCGTCCGCCTGAACCATCACCGCATTCATCGCGCCCTCGACGTTGGCAATCAGGCGCTTGGCTGGGACTAGAGTCGGATGGACCCGCAACTCGATCCCGGATGAAAGCCGCCGGGTGATTCCTAACAATTTAATCCGGTAGCCCAGTTGCTCCGCATAATGGATATCCACTGCTTGCAGGCTGGTGATGCCCTCGACATGCGCTTTGGTAAATTGCACGGGAATGCCGAATGCGATCGCACTCATCAGGGTAATTTTGTGTGCGGCATCGATTCCCTCGATGTCGAACGTCGGATCGGCCTCGGCGTATCCGAGGCGCTTCGCCTCGCTCAAGGCATCGGCGAAGTCGAGCCCCTTGTCGCGCATTTCGGAGAGGATGAAATTGGTGGTGCCGTTGATGATTCCGGCGATCCATTCGATCTGGTTGGCGGTGAGTCCTTCACGCAGCGCTTTGATGATCGGAATGCCGCCGGCCACCGCCGCTTCGAAGGCGACCATGACTCCCTTATCTCGGGCGGCGGCGAAAATCTCACTGCCATGAACTGCCAGCAACGCTTTATTGGCTGTGACGACGTGTTTCCCGGCGGCGATCGCTTCTAACACCAACTGCCGTGCGATCCCGTATCCACCGATCAATTCCACCACGATATCGATCGCCGGGTTGGCGATCACTTCGCGCGCATCCGCCACCACTTTTGAGCGATCACCAACAAGCGCCCGCGCCCGCTCAACATCCAGATCCGCGACCATCGTGATCTCAATGCCGCGGCCGGCGCGCCGCCGGATTTCCTCTTGGTTGCGCGCCAGCACTTGAAATGTGCCGCTGCCAACGGTGCCGATGCCCAATAGTCCAACTTGAATAGGTTCCATAAATTTAAATGTTGTTAAGTGCGGTTTTCCACTTGTGCCACGGCGAGGGCGGCGATGCCTTCCTTGCGGCCAACGAATCCCATCAATTCATTGGTGGTGGCCTTGATCCCGACTCGGTTAGGCGAAATGCCGAGCGCGGCCCCGATATTTGCCCGCATGGCCTCGCGATGCGGCAGGACTTTGGGGGCTTCCGCGACCAGGGTGGAATCAACATTGACGATGGTGAAGCCCGCTTCCGCAGCGAGATCGCGGCATTTTTCCAGAATCCGCAGTGAAACGATATCCTTACAGGCCTCATCGCCGGGCGGGAAATAATAACCGATATCCGGCAGGCCCATCGCTCCGAGTACGGCATCCGCGATGGCGTGGCTGAGCACATCCGCATCGGAATGGCCCTCAAGTCCGTGGGTGTGCGGAATGGTCACACCGCCCAGCACAAGCGGGCGGTTTTCCGCAAATCGGTGAACGTCGTAGCCAATGCCGGTCATGGGGATGATAGTGGATCGTTGATCAAAGTATTTCTTCAAGTGGCAGTCTGCCGTTGCTGGCGACGATCGACCAGGCATCGGCATAGCCGGCGACGGGTGTTAGGTCAACTTTGCCACCGGCGGTTTCCACGAGGAGTTGGCCGGCTGCGATGTCCCAGAGCGAGATGCGGGATTCGATGTAGGCATCGAGTCGGCCGCAAGCGATGTAGGCCATGCCGAGAGCAGCGGAGCCCATCATGCGCATTTTACGGGCGCGCAGCGAGGCTTTGCGGAATCGCTCGATACCGGTGCGCAGCGCTTCCTCATCCTTGCCGCAGCCGACAAAAAGGATCGATTGATCGAAATTCTCGCGCTTGCTGGCTTGGATCGGCACACCATTGAGCATGGCGGGCCCGCCTTTTTCCACGGTCCATGTTTCACCGACCATCGGATCATGGATGACGCCGACGACGATCTCCCCGGCGATGCGGAGGGCGATGGAGACGCAGAAATGCGGGATGCCATAGAAAAAATTCACGGTGCCATCGATAGGGTCTACGATCCATTGGCGATCCGAGTCTTGATTTCCCGCGAGTCCTTCCTCGCCATAAAGCGCGTCTCCCGGCCGCGCACCTAACAATATTTGGGTGATAAGATCCTGCGATTCCTTGTCGAGGGCGAGTTTGATATCGTGGTGAGTAGCCTCGTCGACGGTGGCATCAGAGCCAAAGTGTTGACGAAGTAATTTGCCGGCAGTGAGCGCGGCTTCAGTGGCGAGTTCGAGATCGGTCATGGGAGCTGGTATAGTTCTAAAATGGCTTGGACGAGTTGGTGGGCGAGGTCGTGTTTGCTCGCTCTTGGGAGGGCTTCGCTGCGGTCTGGATAGACGAGAAGAATTTCGTTTTGGTCCGAATCGAAACCGATGCCGGGCTTGGAAACATCGTTGGCGACGATGAGATCGCACTGTTTGCGGGTGAGTTTTTCACGAGCGTTGGCTTCGAGGTTTTCGGTTTCCGCAGCGAAGCCGACGAGCGTTCCGGTGAATCCGAAAGGCGTGCGTGCCGAGCCGAGAATGTCCGGTGTTTTCACGAGTTCGAGAGTCAGGGTGTCCGCGGATTTCTTGAGCTTCTCAGGGGCGACCGTGCGCGGCGTGTAGTCAGCCACCGCCGCGGCAAACACGGCGATATCCATCCGTCCCAGGTGATTGGCGACGGCAGCATGCATTTCGGCCGCGGTTTCCACCGGCAGGAAATCGACCCGATCCGGCACGTCGAGCGCGGTCGGGCCGGAGACCAACAACACGGTGTGACCTGCATGCGCAAACGCGGCGGCCAGTTCGTAACCCATTTTCCCGGACGAGCGGTTGGTGAGGAAACGAACGGGGTCGATCGGCTCGCGGGTGGGGCCAGCTGTGACAAGGATGTGCACGGCGGGAGTCTGAATGGCAAGCCGCGAGAGGCAAGCGGGAAGCGATTTGCGCAAAGAGGCCCGGGAAAATAGGTCCGGGAGCGGCATGAAACAAAGGGCTACGATCTCTACGAATTCGCTTCACCGCGGCAAATCCGTTCTTGCGCGTCGGGCATCGGGTTTTCATGGTTTTGATATCGCCATGAATGATTCAACACACGCCACCCGCCGTCGGTTTTTAAAATCCACCCTCACTGCCGCAAGCGCGGTATTTTCCGCGCCGCAGATTGTCCGATCCCAAACGCTCGGCAATGAAACCAAAGCCGCTGCAAATTCGCGCATCGGCATGGGATTCATCGGGATGGGCCTGATTTCAGAAGGTCACGTGGTGTCGTTTCCCGGCATGAAAAACGTCCAACCGATCGCAGTCTGCGATCTGAGGGATTGGCAGGTGAAAAAGGCGCTCGAAAAACTCAAGAGCAAGGGATTCGAGGGAGTTCTGGGCACATCGAAGTTTGAGGAAGTGCTCGCCAACCCCGGTATCGACGCAGTCTGCGTGACCACCCCGGACCACTGGCACGCAGCAATCGCGCTGGCCGCGATGAAGGCGGGCAAAGACGTGTATGTGGAGAAACCAATGACGCTGACCATCGAGGAAGGCAAGGCGATGGTCGCTGCAGAAAAAAAATACGGCCGCATCGTGCAAGTGGGCAGCCAACAGCGCTCGTCCGTCCACTTCCGCATCGCCGCCAATTTGGTGCGCAACGGCATGATTGGTGAGATCAAGGAAGTTTACTGCCGGCTTGGCGAGTTTCCACCGCCACCGGAGAAAGAGGCAATTGTTCCCGTGCCCGCAGGCTTCGATTACGACCGCTGGCTCGGCCCCACGCCGTTCTTTGAGCATTCGGAAAACCGCGTGAAGGGAAATTACGGCGGCGGATGGCGCAGCTACTGGGAATACGGCAGCCGCAAGTTCGGCGATTGGGGCGCACACCATTTCGACATCGTCCAGTGGGCGCTGGGTCGCGATGAAACCGGACCTGTTGAGTTTATTCCCATGGGCTTTGAGGGAGCCGACGCCCTGCACTATCGCTATGCCGACGGCATCACCGTCTGGCGCGACAAGAAAAATCCCGATAACGGCCACTCAATCCGTTTTGTCGGAACCAAGGGCGAGGTCTATGTCGACCGCGGAAAGATCGCAAGTTCGCCCGCAGAGCTCATCCGCCACAAATTCGGCCCGAACGATGTGCAAGTCTATGATTCCAAGGATCATCGTTTGAATTTCATCGAATCGATTGAATCCCGCAAACCCACTATCTGTCCCGCCAGTGTCGGCCACCGCACCGCCACCATTTGCCAACTCTCCGCCATCGCCCTACGACTCGGACGCGCGGTCAAGTGGGACCCGAAGGCGGAACAAGTCATCGGCGACGCAGAGGCGGCCGCCATGCAGGATCGTCCGCGCCGCAAAGGCTACGAAATCCCCGCATAAAGGAATCATCCTGAGCTCTGGATTCTTGCGGAGTGGAAAATCCGCAAGAATCAAGCATCGCTCGATCATTCACACTTCGGCGATACGCCGTGCGATGTGAGCGAGCGATTCGTCAATGCGATCAATCAAGATCAGGCACAAATCGCCGGGATTCAAACGGGCGAGCGCGGCGTCGATTGCGCAAAATTCACCCCGGATCTCCTCGGTCCGCTTGGTCCGCGTGGCGTTTTTCAAGCCATCGCGCAACAAGGCGAGAACTTCTCCGTCGGCGCGGCCACGCTGGCAATCATCCTGATAGAGAATCACTTCGTCGAAGGCTTCGCCGAGAATTTCCGTTTGCTGGCGTAGATCCTCATCGCGGCGATCGCCCGCGCCGCTCACGACGACTAGACGCCGGTTCGCAGGCATACTGCCGACGGCTTGCACCAACGCCTGGATGGCGTCCGGATTGTGGCCGTAATCAGCGATGAGCGTAGCGCCACGGTAAGTGAACACATTGAATCGGCCGGGAGCGGTGGAGGCATCGCTGATAAAAGTGGCCATGCCACGACGGATGATTTCCCACGAAATACCGAGACCCCATGCGGCGGCGATGGCTGCCATCGAGTTCTCGACTTGAAACTGGATGGTGCCGTTGCGGGTGATGGGAATCTCGCTCAAGGCGACCCGATATCGGAGCCTGCCCTTCGCGCCGACGATCGCGTCACCATCGACGAATACTCCGCGTTTGCCTTGGGCAAGGTGATTGGCGAGCACGCGTTCATGACGGTCATGGGCAAAAAACGTGACGGATCCGGGGCAAACATCCGCCATGCCGGCGACCATCGGATCGGCGGCATTGAGGACGGCCACACCATGCGGGGCGACGCTGTGAACGATGACACGCTTGACCACCGCCAAGTCTTCCACGGTGCAAATGTAATTGAGGCCAAGATGGTCGCCCATGCCGATGTTGGTGATCACGGCGACATTGCAACGATCAAAGCCGAGACCTTCGCGCAGAATGCCGCCTCGCGCGGTTTCCAAGACAGCAGCATCCACATCTGGATGAAACAATACGTTGCGCGCACTGCGTGGACCGCTGCAATCGCCGGTATCGATGCGTTGGTTGGCGATGTAAACTCCGTCGGAGTTCGTCATACCCACGCGGTTACCCATCAATCCCAGAAGGTGGGCAATCAAGCGAACCGTGGTGGTTTTGCCATTGGTTCCGGCCACGGCGACCACTGGAATCCGGCCATCTTCGCGTTCATCGAACATCGTGGAAACGATGGCCTCGCCGACCGGCCGGCCTTTGCCAAACGATGGCTGCAAATGCATTCGCAGACCGGGCGCGGCATTCACCTCGATCACCCCGGCCGCCTGGTTTTCCAGAGGAGTCAGAACACTTTCGCAAACCACATCCACGCCGCACAGGTCAAGCCCGACCATTTGCGCTGCCGCTACGGCACGAGCCGCGAGCTCGGGATGCACATCGTCGGTGACATCGGTCGCGGTGCCGCCAGTGCTCAGGTTGGCATTGTTGCGCAAGATCACCCGCGCACCCTTGCGAGGCACCGATCCGGCATCAAGATCCTGATGGGCCAGAGTGGCGAGGGCGATTTCATCCAACCGGATCTTGGTGAGCGACGTGGCATGTCCGGTGCTGCGATGCGGGTCACTGTTGACCTCATCCACGAGTTCCTGAATCGTGTGTTGGCCATCGCCGATCACGTGTGGCGGTTCGCGGCGGGCGGCGGCGATCAGGCGGCCGCCGATCACTAACAGACGAAAATCCTGACCCGTCAGATATTGCTCGACCATCACGTTGGGGCTGACTTCGTGGGCGGCGTGATAGGCGGCCAACACATCTTCCCGGGTTTCGACATTGGCGGCCACACCCTTGCCTTGGTTTCCATCGCGCGGCTTGATGACCACCGGTCCTCCCAGTTCGCAAGCGGCGGCCCAGGCATCCTCGGCATCGGTGACAGGGCGACCCTTGGGCACCGGAACGCCCGCGGAATCCAACAATTTTTTGGTGAGCTCCTTATCTTGGGCGATCGATTCGGCGATGGCGCTGGTGCTGTCCATTTCCGCCGCTTGGATGCGGCGTTGTTTGCTGCCCCAGCCAAACTGCACCAAGCTGCCTTCGGTGAGGCGGCGATACGGGATGCCTCGCGCGACGGCGGCGGCGACGATGGCACCGGTGCTCGGACCAAGACGAACCTCTTCGTCGAGATCACGCAAGCGGGCGAGCGCTGAAAAAAGGTCGAATGGCAGATCATCACGAGCCGCCGAACAAAGCTCGAGGGCCAGTTCCATGGCGAGTCGACCAACCGCTTCCTCGGTGTATTCGACAATCACCTGATAGATTTCAGGATCGAGAGTCGCCACCGAGCGACTGAATGCGACCGGGCACCCGGCTTGGGCTTGCAAGCCGAGGGCAGCCAATTCAAGCGCGGAAACCAAAGCGGCATCGGGCGGGAATGAACTGATCTGCGGGAAACGTTCGCGCAGGCGATCCTCAAAACCGGGCATGCGGTTCAAAACATATTCCTGCCCATTGCAACTGACGAGCGCTTGAATCGCGGTGTGCAGACCCCATAAGTTGGGTCCACGCAGTGCCTTGGTGTTGAGAATTTTCATGCGTTGAGAGGAATCGAAGGCGCAAAGATCGGAGTCGAGTTGTCAGACGCCGTCATGTCCGCCGGCTCATTGGAAAAGGTCTCGGCTCCAGTCCGGATCACATGGTTGGCGATTCCCAACGCCCATGCGGCAGCCACGGCGGCCAACACGGTTTTTAAGCGTTCGGGCGACGAATTACCGCTGAGGAATGGAATCTCGGCCAAGGGCAAAAGCAGTAATTCTTCGGCAGCACTGGCGAGAATCAAGCTACCCCCACGAACGAAAACCGCTCTTCCTCCAGCCACGAGATGTTCCTGTAGCACCGGTAAATCCACCTCGATCGAAAAGAAAATCACCTCACCGTCACACAACGGGGCCATTTCCGCCACCATCGGATCCGCCGCATTCAGGACCGCCAATCCATCTGGCAGAACGACGTCCACCTGGCTGCGAAACACTTGGAAAACTTGCTCGGGTTTCTCGATATAAAATCTCCCATAATGCCGCCCGGGGTCGATGCCGGTCACCACACCCACTTGGCAGCGGTCATAGGCCAATCCTTGCCCGAGGATCACGTCCGCACTGTTCTCCAAAACAGCCGCCTCCACCGCTCGGTTCATCAACACATGCGTGCCACACCGCCATGTCCCGCAATCGCCTGTTTCCACCCGCCGGCGATCCAAGAACAAACCATCGCCGCAAGCCAGGCCGGTAAATTTCCCGCTGAGCCGCAAAAACTCCGTCACCCAATGCGCCACTTGGGTGGCACCGCCGGAACCCGTAATCCCGACCACCGGAATCCGCCCGGTCTCGCCACCCGGAAACAAATGATCGACAATCGCGCGGCCGAGCGGACGCGGCTCACCCGATGCGGTCTGCATGTGGTGAATCAATCCCGGGGCCTCATGCACTCCGGCGATCGCTCCATTTTGAGAGGCCAGCGGTCGGGCAATATCATCCGCCAGAACATCCACACCCGCGATGTCGAGGCCGATCACCCGTGAGGCCAAACAGGCGGCACTTGCCGTGGCCGGATGCACCTGCTCGGTGACGTCCACTGCATGGAGAGAATCTCCCTCCGCGGCATCCATCCTTGCCGCCGCCACCAGCGAACCGCCAACCACCAGCAATCGATAGGAGTGGCGGGTGTCCTGCCCCTCTGGAACTTCGTCGGCATCCACCACCGGCAGCCCACACGATTCTAACAAACGGTTGCTCAGTTCCGGATCACGGGCGATCCCTTGGGCAATGGCGCCGGTGCGGTCGCTTTGCGCGGCCCAAATGCGCCGCTGGCGCGAACCGTAGCCGAGTTGCACGAGATTATCGGCGGACAAGCGGATGGATGGAATGCCGCGCTCTTTGGAGATCGCGGCATTGACGATACAGGAGGTGTTAGGTGCTAGCAGATATTGCCCGGCGATTTCCCGCAAGCGGGCGTGGGTGGCCTCGACATCATATGGCGTGTCCTTAATGGCAGCCATCACCAAATCCCGTGCGGCATGCAGACAGGCGCGGGTGACTTCCTCCTGCCATGCCTGCACCACCACTTTGTAAACTCCCCTGACGCTGGTCTCACGAGCCCTGCCAAACCCGCCGGGCGTGCCAGCTAGATTCTGAAGCTCCAGCGTGACGTGTTCAAGAATGTGACCCGGCCAAGTCCCCTCATGCAGGCGTTTCACAAATCCTCCCGGCTCGCCATAACTGCACCGATGCTCGGACAAACTCGGCAACCACGCACAGAGACGATCAACAAATCCCGGAATGGTGTTAGACGGGCAATCCTCCAATTCACCGATGTCCACCCACGCTTCTAAAACCGGTCGGTAAGTCCATAGGTTTGGACCTCGCAGGGACAAAATTTCAAGAAAACGAATGTCGCGGTGTTTCATGAAGACGGTGACGGCGGTGTTT
Source organism: uncultured Luteolibacter sp. (assembly GCA_964425095.1). Taxonomy (GTDB): domain Bacteria; phylum Verrucomicrobiota; class Verrucomicrobiia; order Verrucomicrobiales; family Akkermansiaceae; genus Luteolibacter. The sequence goes on along the minus strand of CAYRLT010000513.1, from coordinate 3,797 downwards.
CAACACCGCAGTGGCGGGGGTTTTCTTTCCGGTTATTGACGGCAAATCAAGCTTCGTATCGGAAAACAAATCAATCAGCCGGTTCCCCCGCGCTGACAAATTGGTTGGCATGATCGACGAAACGGGTCAAAACCCGCCTCAGCCCTTCACCGTTCCTGTCACCGACGGTGTAAAACCGGGCCTTTTTCCCCGATGTCCTCAGCCGGTATCACTGGTCTACAATCCACCCCGTCGTTCATTCCGGAACCATGGCGGGAAGAAATTGCCGCCGCCTCAGGCAAGGGGGAGTCCGTGATCGCCTGCCTCGAACTCGATCTCACGCCACGCCTTCACTTCGGCCATGGCATTGTCGTCCTCACCGAGCGGCAAGTAATGGCCAAGGCCCCCGGCGAAGCGAATTGGAAGCGCTGGGACTTACGCCCGGGACTGCGGCTGGAACACCGCGACCACGCGGGCGTGGGCACCTTGGACCTGCGCGATGAAACGAGCTTGCTGGCACGTTGGCGTCACACCTTGGGCCGGGACGCAGCCCTGCGGCGCATCACCGAACAATTTCAGGAACACCTCTCCGCCTTGGCGGAAAAACGACCGGTGACCCCCGCACTGGATGCCGTTTGCCCGGTCTGCGAATGCGCAATTCCGGCGGGCCAGGATGAGTGCCCCAATTGCGCCAAAACCATCCACGCCCCACCCTCGGCTTGGACCTTGTTCCGCCTCTGGCGCTTCGCCCGACCCTACAAACGCCCCTTGCTCGCCGGCTTCGTGCTGACCTTGCTGGCCACCGCAGCCACGCTGGTGCCGCCTTACCTAACCATGCCGCTGATGGATCAGGTGCTGATTCCTTTTCAAAACGGCAAACCCATCGACAGCCACCAAGTGATGTGGCTGCTCGGCGGACTGCTCGGCGCCGCATTTCTCGCGTGGTTTCTCGATTGGGCGAAAACCTACATTCTCGCCCTGGTCAGCGAACGCATCGGTGCCGACCTCCGCACCACCACCTACGAGCACTTGCAAGGGCTCTCGCTTGGATACTTCGGCGGCAAACGCACCGGCGACCTGATGGCCCGCATTTCCTCCGGCAGCGATCGCATCTGCGTGTTCCTCTCGTCACATCTTCTGGATTTCGCCACCGACCTCCTGATGATCCTGATGACCTCGGCCATCCTCGTTTCGATCAATCCATGGCTCGCCCTGGTGACATTGGCCCCTCTCCCACTGATCGCATGGTTGATTCACCTCGTAAGAAACAAACTCCACCACGGCTTCGATCAAGTCTATCGGATTTGGTCGGAAGTCACCAGCGTGCTGGCGGATACCATCCCCGGCATCCGCGTAGTGAAGGCTTTTGCTCAGGAAAAACGCGAGGCTCAGCGCTTCCGCGAAGCCAACGCCCGGAACCTCGTCGTCAATGATCGCGTCAACAAAGTGTGGTCGCTGTTCACGCCGACAGTTACATTTTTCACCGAAGTCGGGTTGTTAGTTGTCTGGGGATTCGGCATCTGGCAGGTTTCCAAAAATGAGATCTCGGTGGGTGTGCTGGTCGCTTTCCTCGCCTACATCAACCGCTTCTACTCGCGGCTCGGCTCGATGAGCCGCATCGTTTCCGTATCCCAAAAAGCCGCCGCCGGGGCCAAACGAATCTTCGATATCCTCGACCATGTTTCAAGCGTGCCGGAGCCCACTCATCCAGTGCATCTCGCTCATGTCCATGGCGCGCTCGAATTGCAAAATGTCTCATTCCGCTACGGCACCCGCACCATCCTGCAAGACGTCAACCTAACCATCGCTCCCGGCGAAATGATCGGCTTGGTCGGCCACAGCGGATCGGGCAAGAGCACGCTCGTCAACTTGATCTGCCGTTTCTACGATGTCGCGGAAGGCTCGATCCGACTCGAAGGCGTGGACATCCGCTCGTTGCCGGTCTCCGAATACCGCCGCAATATCGGCCTCGTCCTTCAAGAACCATTTCTGTTTTTTGGCACGATCTCCGAAAACATCGCCTACGGAAATCCCGATGCATCCCGCGATGAAATCATCGCCGCCGCCCGCGCCGCCCACGCCCACGAATTCATCCTGCGCCTCCCGCAAGGATACGATTCGTTAGTAGGCGAACGTGGCCAAGCCCTATCCGGCGGCGAGCGCCAACGCATTTCCATCGCCCGCGCCCTACTCATCGATCCACCGATCCTGATCCTCGACGAGGCCACCTCTTCCGTCGACACCGAGACCGAAATGGAAATCCAAGCCGCCCTCGACAACCTGATCCGCGGCCGCACCACCCTCGCCATCGCCCACCGTCTATCCACTTTGCGGCGCGCCAACCGCCTCGTCGTGCTCGACCGCGGCCAAGTCGTGGAAGAAGGCCAACACGAGGAATTGCTCGCTAAAAAAGGCGCTTACTACCGCCTCGACCGCGCACAAACCGAATCACTCACCGGCATCGCCAGCTCTAATCCCGATGCAGGCGACGACATCACCCCGCTCGCCTCACTCAAAGAGATCTAATCCCATGTCCGGCGACTTCCAACTTCAACGCGACTCCTTCGGCCACTTGGTCTTCATCGCTGCCGATGGCGGCGTCCATCCGGACGTCTCCGCCGCGCGGGCATTTCCGATCACCGCACCTCGCGAAAGCATCGCCATCATCGGCCGTGACGGCCACGAGCTGGCATGGATTCCACAATTGGACGCGCTCCCCGCAGAAACCCGCCTACTCGTGGAAGAAGAATTGCAAACCCGGGAATTCATGCCCGAGATCCGCCGCGTGTCCGGCGTCTCCGGCTACGCCACTCCCTGCACCTGGCAAGTCGAAACCGACCGCGGAGCCACCAGCTTCGTCCTCAACACCGAAGAAGACATCCGACGCCTAACGGCCCCCGCGCTGCTCATCGTAGACAACCGCGGTATCCAATTTCTCATTCGTGATAGAAACGCGCTAGACGACACCAGCCGCCGGATTCTCGACCGATTTCTGTAAGATAAAGCGCTAAGGAGCTACGGCACTCCTGTCGTAGGCGAGGAAGGAAAAGCCCATGAACAAGAGCTTCGCGCAATTCATTGACCCCACTTCCGCCTGCACCACAGGAGTGTGGTGCCTCCTTATTTCAGACTCCAAGCCCCGTCATTGATCGCCGGATCCCTGGATAGCACAAACCATCGTCTCTTTCCCGAATGGTTTCGCAACATGATCTCCGACATTCACACGCTGCCAGATTTCCTCTTGGCCGGGAAGATCGAGGTAAATCGACCGGCCACTCTCTGTTAGAATCTGCATGGCGGGATAATTGTGATTGGATGACCGGAACTTCTGGAGCACCTCGCCATACTCGAAGGAATACGCGTGAAGTCGCTCAATCGAAGACCTCAAGGCAAAGCAAAAGAAGGCCGAAAGAACCAGTATGTAGAGAAGGAAAAGCAAACAAGCCAACCTGACGGGCAATCGATCGAGAGTGAATTTCTTTGCGTGGAGTCGGATCACAACCCCGATGCCAATTACTCCTAAAACCCCTCCGTAGATCACCCATGTGAAGGGCCAGTTCTCGATGTAGGGCAATCGAATGGCCACATGCGCGGACAAGAATGCAGCCATCAAAAACAGCGGAAGCAGCGTTAGAAACACCCTGATTTTCATGGGCGACCTTCCCGCGCTATGGCCTTCCGATTGCTCTTTCACGCCTCCTCTCCTATCACTGACCGCCCTCACCCGCAAGTCATGGGATGCCCGCAGTTTTTCCTCCAAACCTTGGCGAACTTGGCTTCTTGGCGTTGAATTTAAAGTTTTTGATGCATCGTCCCTA
>CAYRLT010000512.1:0-1919 GCA_964425095.1 uncultured Luteolibacter sp. | reverse complement strand
GGAATTTCGAAACTTCCAGCCTTCTCCATCGATAGGATGTTTCGAATGTCGAGAGCCAGGGCCGACCAATCCTGCACCTTATTTAGTTGAGCGACCGCCCACCAACCGCTCGATACCCCAACCGGTCTTCAGGATTACGTTATACAAGCGGCTGTTCTCTTGCTTCAGCGTTTGGTAGGTTATCGGTTTGCCGCTGCGCTCGATTAGGTCGAGGTCGTGTTGCACATCCGCCTCATCACGGTAGATGCTGTCGGAAACTACCCGCAAATCGATGCCTTCCTGAATGGCAAGTTGCTGCAAGGATTTGTAGTGACCCCGGACAATGCGCCAGTTGTCCTCGTCCTTCTGCCATATTGCCTTCAGCCTGGTAAGACGTGCCCTACCTTTGACTCCCTCCAGCTTCCGAATGGCTTCAACAAGCCGAGAAACTTTGCTGGATGAGAAAATGACCCGACTGTTGATTTCGTCATAGCTTATGCTGGCAGCTTTGGCTGCAGTTTTTGGATTGCCGTAAATCCTGGTGACCGCGCTGCGCAAGCCATCCGACATTTGGACATGCTTATTGCGTCTTCTTTTCTTTGCCAATTCGCGGAGTCCGCGGATGACCAACTGAGGAGTCCATTCGCAACGCTCGCCTATGAGACGCTGGTCAGCTGGCGCGATCCCTGCCGCCTCCAGAGCCTTGTCCCACGATTCAAAAAACCTGAGAGCCGCATAGGTCAGGGGCTTGCCGTTTTGAGTGATGGCCCGGTAGTTGAGCGGATGTCCCCCCTCGTTGAGTCTGAGTATCCAGTCGATCACATACTGTCTACTCCAGAGGCGCTCCCAGTGTTTGATCCCATAGATTGGGTATGCATTGAACTGACCTGCCCGGAAGGATTCCGAAGATATCTCGATGTTTGGACCTAAGACCTTGGCGTATTCGTGACGTTCAATGCCGTGACGAATACTTAGATGGGTCCCGAGGACTAATCCTGAATATTCGCACACAGGACAATCAACCTTTTCGACATGCTCGTGGACGACCCGGTATGGGTCCACCCCTGCGTCAACGAGTGTCCGATACCAACCCCGGGGTGAGCGCCCTGAATATGCCGCCTTCAGAAATTTGGGGCACCTCCGGGCCACGGCATGGATGTTCAGCGACTTACCCGTCGCTGCTTCCGCCCTGATCCATTCATGAACACGCACGTCACCATGGACAACATACCGCCTCGCGATGCAAGTCTCGGAGTTGTGCACGGCATAAAGCATGTGTGTTCTGGACGAAACACAGGAAGCGGCTATGGGACCTTGTCGCATATCGCCCACCTACCACCTGCTCGCCTGCCCGGTTTTCGTTACCACAAGGTAAAATTACGATAATGGTTCACATGAACACTTTGCGATTGGCCCGCCTGCCGACCGGATGCATCCATAACCGCTGTGGTCGCCAGCGGCTTGCTGTGGCGCTCCGGGTTCATTCCGCTACCCGGGTGGCTGTCGAACAACGGTGGCGATGCGCTGTGGGCGCTGATGGTGTTCGTGGGGTTGGGGTTTCTGTTCCCTCGCGCGTCGACGTTGGTGGTCGCGTTGCTGGCCCTCGCGTTCTCGTGGGGCGTCGAGTTCAGCCAGCTTTACCACGCGCCGTGGATCGATGCGGTGCGCGCCACGATTCCAGGAAGACTGGTGCTGGGCACCACCTACAACTGGCCGGACCTGGTGGCCTACGCGTTGGGTATTGCGCTTGGGGCGTTGGCGGAGTGGCGGTGGCGAATGAAAGGCACGTGAGGACGCAACCATTGGATACAATGCGAGGATCCGGCTACCAATCACTGCCATACTGCACATGGGATCACTTGGTGCGAGGGAATGAAATGCGATTGTGAACTACCGTCTCCTTGACTTCGGCATCTGGATCTGTGACGTTGAAACGCTGG
>CAYRLT010000511.1:0-2739 GCA_964425095.1 uncultured Luteolibacter sp. | reverse complement strand
ATTTCCACGGGCGATCCGGGCGCACGATTTTCCAACCGGCTTCCTGCGCCATGGCGGTGAGCTTCCGCGACGGATTCACCACGGTGGCGGATTCGCAAAGCCCAAGCATCGGAAGATCCGCGCAACTATCCGTATATCCATGGCACCCGCGCAGCTTGCCATTTTCAAAATACGCCGAAGGCAGCACGGCCCTCAAGCGCTTCACCTTGGCCTCGCCCTTATGATTCTCCAAATCCGGGAAAAACGGCCCCATTTCCACCAAGGTGCCGAGTGTGAGATCAAACCCAAGCTCGCGGCCGATTTCGCCGACATAAAATTCCGGACTCGCCGACGCCAGAATGAGGAAATGTCCGGCCGCCCGCTCGCGTTCAAGCTCTTCCCGCAGCTCCGAATAAACCCCCGGCATCAATCTCCGCGCAAACTCCCTCGAATATTCGGCCAATGTCTCCGGACTCATCCGCCACAAATAACTCAGAAAAATCCGCTTCATCGTCGCCGCTCCCAGCAGCCCGGCCAATGGCAAAAACACTAGGAAAACCGGCAGAAAAATCCCGCGCCACCGCTCTCTCCGGATTACAAAATGCCGGAACAACAACTGGCAATCCCAAGCAATCAAAGTGCCATCCAAATCAAACAAGGCGATCCCCGCGGGCGGGGTTGGTGGAATCAATGCGGGCACACTCATAAGGATCTGCCGCAAAGCCTCCCACAATCCCCAGCAAACTTCAACATCTGTGAAGATTTTAACTACGAAGCCCGCGATTTCGATTTGCCTTATCGGACCGCCTTGCCCTACCGGAAAGACATCTGGTCATCGGTGCCTCGACGTGCTGAACTCGTCAAAACTCCTTTTAAAATCAAATCAATGAATCTCAAGGTCTTGTTCCACCTGCTATCCGTTGTAACAGCCGTCATGCTGTCCAATAGCCTTGCCACCGGGCAGGAAACCCTGACGACACTCAAGGGTTGCAAGTTCATCCTTACCGAGTGGGCAGATGGCGACAGCTTTCAAGTTCAGACTCCAGAAGGCACAAACCACACCGTCCGCCTTTACGGCGCGGACTGCGTAGAATGGCACGTCAGTGACGAAAGCGACGCCAGACGTCTGCGGGCACAACGCCGATACTTTGGCATTTCAGAGACGGGAGGCACTCCTCAATCGTCCATTACCGCAGCCAAGGAGTTGGGCCAAGCAGCGGCAACCGAAGTTGTCACAGTTCTAAAACAACCCTTCACGGTTCACACGGTCTTCGCCGACGCAAGAGGCGACGGCAAACACAAGCGGATCTACGCCTTTGTGACCACCTCTGAAGGTGAAGACCTAGCAGAACGCCTTGTGCGACGCGGACAGGCTCGGGCTTTTGGAGTATATCGCGAGACACCCGCAGGGAAAGCCGCCAATGACTACCGTGCGTTTTTACAAGACGTGGAACTTCAGGCTTCCAAGCGTGGTGCCGGTGCATGGGCAAAAACCAACTGGGACAAGCTGCCTGACGAGAGGCAAGCAGAAAGACAGGAAAACGCGGAACTCGCAATGGCGGCAGGTGAATCAAAACTTGCACCAGGCGACAAAATCAATCCAAACACCGCAGCCCGCGACGAACTAATGAAGCTCCCAGGTGTCGGCGAAGTCACGGCCAACCGGATCATCCAAGCCCGGCCGTTCAAGAAACCAGCGGACCTGCTCAACGTCGAAGGCATTGGCCCGAAAACCCTGGAGCGACTCTCGCCGTTTCTGCAAGTTCCTTGATGGCTTCAAGCCCGGTTACGGCACGATTCCGGGGTGATTCTTTGCTAGATAAATTCTGCCGGTTACGGGATACTTACTGCATGCGCAGTTGCTGTTGTCTCATTTCCTGGTGCCGCAACTCCTGCTTGAGCCGCCAGATGTCATCATTCACCTGATTAAGGAGTGCCTCGATCCTGCCGAGCGCCTGGAGTTCGGCCAATTGGGCGCGAATCTCAGCGGCACGGGCCACATCCCCGGCCAGATCGGCTTGATGCGCCGCTTGTTCGAGTTCGCCATATTGCCTGGTGGTGGGGTCCTTGGATTTGAGCATTTTGGCGATCACGTCCTCGTATTTCTCAACCTTCGTGCGCCCGATACGACGAGGGCCTTGTTGCGTTGCGATGAGACCAGCTCGTGACTTCTCCGCCAGCAGCAAGGGCCACTCGGGATCATTGAACACCACGCTCTTCGTCTTGATGGATTGCTCCAACAACTGCTGATAGGCTTTGTAGTGCGGGGTGCTGTCCTTCTGTAAATCGGGGTAGCGCTGAGAAGCCATCATCATGGCTCGGTTTTCAGCAGGACTCAGCGCGTTCTCGGCAGCGGACGCAAAATTCCACAGCAACAGACTCAACAATACAATGGTCGTCTTCATAAGGATGAAGAATAGGCAGGTTTCAACGAAGATAGCCAGCTATCAAATTGTTGGCACGGTCATCTCCTCCGCCGTTCTAGCGGTGCTATTTAACCCCATACTCCGAGTGATGTTGGAAAAGGCCCCATTCGCGTCATGAGTTGAGCAGGGACTTGCCCGCACCTCCGGATTCCTGAAACCGTATCAATTGGGATTTAAAATTTTCCAAATTTCCGCGGTGATTTTGGATTCTTAGATCCAACTGATGCCTCCAGAATGAGGATTTGATTTCTCTTTCGGCTTTTTCCAACTGGCTTTTTTGGTAGTCCACACAGGACTTAAAAAAGCGAAGATATTCGCGGTGGGATTCCATCTG
>CAYRLT010000510.1:0-10175 GCA_964425095.1 uncultured Luteolibacter sp. | reverse complement strand
GCGCCGGTGCCTGTCTCGCTGTCTGATCGTTCATGGTGTTGGTTGGTTTGAATTCAATTCCAAACAGGCGATGTCGGAACATCGCCCGATCAACCAGCACCAATAAATTTTAACGTTTTAACGGGAAAAAATCCGCTTCCTACTTAATACCACTGTTCGCCAAAAACAAGACCCATGCAGTTCCACCACGCGAATAGTTTGCCGCAAGATGTTTCTCGTCTAGTTGACGCTGAACTGCGGAATGGAGAACGTGTCGCATGGACTGGACAGCCCATTCCTAGCCGTTTTGCTCGGCGTAGTATCGGCTTTGTGCTTTTTGGCATTCCTTGGACGGCATTTGCTCTTTTCTGGATTGCGGGGGCCAGCGGCTTCAAGATGCCCGACTTCAGTCATGGCTCTGGCATTTTTCCATTGTTCGGTCTTCCATTCGTGCTCATCGGATTTGGTATGCTTTCCAGTCCATACTGGATGCAGCGGAGGGCCAGGAGAACTGCATACGTCATCACAGATCAGCGAGCTATTGTGCTTGCCGGTGGTGCTTTTGGTTCCACCACGATTCGTTCTTTTGATCCCGATCGTCTCAAAGACATTCGACGGGTTCAGAAGCCAGATGGGACTGGAGACCTCATTTTTGAGCGAACTTGGGCGAGTGATGGGGACGCTGGCAGGCAGTCCACTGACCACGGATTTTTAGCAATTGCTGATGTCAGAGACGTTGAGGGGATTATCACACGACTAACTCATCCAGCATAGACAAGATCACCAACCGAAGGCGAATCGGGTCCCGGGGAGTGATTAGCTCCCCGGTCCCACACCACCCTGCGTACGGCTCTGTACAGGGCGGTTCCAATCAGACTCGGCGCGGCCTGCCACGAAATAGATGCTATTCACCCCAACCACATCTCCAGATCCGCCATCGCTGCTCTGACGTTGCCTGAAGCCCCTTCCGCAATCATCTGGGTGGTGGAGATGGGAGCAGCCCAGCGCCTGGCGAGGAATGCCGCGAGAGCCGCGTTGTCGGGTGGCTGGAGTCGGACGGATTGAAAGCGTGTTTGGAAGCGTTCGGTGAGGCTGCTGAGGTCGAGGTTCGTGGTGCCGAGGAACGCGTGGCCGGGTTTCATCCGGTCGAGGTAGGTCAGCAGCATGTCTTGGGCGTCCTTGGAGCAGCGGTCGAGTTCGTTGACGACTTTCACTGACCACGTGCCGAAGATTGATCCGTAGGCGAGTGAGCGCGTCCATTCACGGGCGAGTTCGAGTCCCACTTCCTTGCCGTTCACGTCCTCGATGGCGACGGGGTGGCTGGCGAGCGTGCGGGCGATCAGGTTGACGAGGCTGGTCTTGCCGATGCCGGGAGCGCCGGAAATCAACAGCTTGAGCGGTTGGTCGGGCGTGGCACGGAGGCGTTGGGCTTTCCGCATCAGCACCTCGGCCACCTTGCTGGCATGTCCCACGAAGTCATCGGCACAGGACGGGACGAAGCAGGTGGGCGGGATGGGTGAGGAGGTTGGCTGCTTACGCGGCATGAGCAGTCCCCCTCCCATGAGCAAATTGGGCAAGGTGATCCGCAATGGCACGTGCTCCTTTCCGGTAAACCACCACCGCGAGTAGCTCGCCATTCACATACACTGCCCAGAAGCGGGTTTGCCGGTATTTCTTTACCTCGATCATAGCCAGCCCTCCAATCTTGCGCGGGTGATCAGTTGGTTGACCGGAACTCCGTATTTGTCTGCCGTCTTGTGCGGGAGCCTGTATCGGCGCAGGTGGCGTTTGACGAGGTTCCAGTCCGGCTCGGGTGAAGTGTCGGGCAGGTTGGCAAGCGGATCGAAGCGGGTGCTACGTGGTGGTGCGTCGGGCAATTGTTCAAGTGCAGATAGGCGTCGGAGGATCGGTTGAAGTCGTTCCATCACCAGAGCTTCCACATCGGCGGGCACGGGTGATTGAAGTGGCGCTCCACCGGCGAGTTCGGCAATTCTGGCGTCCACAATTTTGCGGATCAGGTCCATGGGGATTTCGGTGATGGAATAGACGATCCCGCTCAGGCTATCGAGTCCGAGCAGTTTCTTCATTTCCTGGCGAGCGTGGCGCGGGGTATCGGCATGCACACGGTCATCAAAGACAATGTCATCCCCTCGGCTGGCTATCAGTTTGTAGGTGCGTTTCATGCTCTGCTTCCGATGGTCAGGGTTTGAAGGACGCGCTCGACGTCGGAGAGGCGGAATCTCACCGCCTTACCGAGCTTGAGGTAGGGAATCAGGCCCGCCACGCGCCAGTTGTAGAGTTGGCGGCGGCAAATCTTCAGGTGGCCGGCCAGCTCCTGTTCGGTGAGCAAACTGATTCCTTCCGTGCTGGCAGGCGACGGCTTGGGAACCGATTCAACAACCACCGGCAGGAAGTTGCAGCTAATGGTTTCGTTCATCTGTATCATGGTCTTCATGGTTTCTGTATTGGGGTTCATGGTTTCGTGTTTATGGGCACGTGCGGTGGGCTCAGGTATCCGAGTTGCCGCAGGTGTCAGAGAGATCGAAAAAGGGCTGATGCCAGCTATTGCGGGGGGCTAGGAAGGACGGGCGCAGCCCATAGGTGAAACCAAGGTTGCTTGCCCGCATGCCGCGCCAATTACTCCAGTCACCGTAGAGTTCGGTGAAGTCGCGCTCGAATAGCACCCAACGACCGGGCAGCATATTGAGAGCGTCAGTGCCGCAGAGATCGACCATCGAGGCAGCCACCCGAGTATCGGACAACACGCCGTCGGGGGCACGGTATTTGGGCATACGCCGCAGGGTGTCGCGCCACTGGTTCCACGTGCCGTTGTGGAAGAGCACGGCGCGAGCATGTCCGGACAGGCGCGTGGTGGCTTTGGCTGAGATAGGGAATGGGTGGCAGAGTTTGGGTGTCACCTCCCCCACGCTCGCCCATCGGAAGTGGATGACGATCTCACCGGTGAGTTGGGCGATGAGCGGTTCGAGGTCGTCGGGTTCGAGTCCTTTGAACCATCGCACCTGCCCGTCTTCCCGCCACCCAACACCAGCCCCGTGAGGGTTGGCATCATGGCAGGCATCGAGAGTGGCACGGTCGGGGCGCACATCAGCAGGGCATACAAGTATCACACACATGGTTTTTGAGTTGGTTAGAGATTGGCGAAGGGGAAGCGGGCATCGAAGCGGCGGCACATCCGGTCGGCTATTTTGCGGTAGTGCTTGAATTCCGTGTGCAAGGGGCCGACGAGACCCAGTGCAACGGGGCGCTTGGAGCCAGTCCATCCGAGGTAATCCCAAAGGAAGCGGAGGGCGTCCTTGGCAGTGGCGGTGCGCTTGGCTTGCGCTTTGTTTTTGCCGAAGGAACCGAGGCATTCGATTTCGGCGGCTCGGCGGCAAAGCCCCAACACCGTGGCTAGGTGATGGAGAACCTTGCTTTGATTGAGCGAACCGGCGAAGACCCGAAATTCGATCACTCCGTGGGTGAAGAGTTTTTGGAAATTGATCATGCCGCGTCCACATCGGGTGGCTGCATCGGCTTTGCGTTGAGGATTGGAGTTGCGCTCCATCTGGCGAACCAGTGAGCCAACGTCATCGCTTAAAGTGTGGCTGTAGCGGTTCAGGTGGCGTCCCGTTCCCGTTTGGCCGTAGAGGGCAGTGGCGTGCCATTTGACGATGTGGGCGAGCTTGCGTGCGTATTCGCTCATCGCTTGTGGATCGTCAGTGCCAATGATTGATTTGACGCCCACCGTGATGTGCACGCCGCAGGAACCATTGACGTTTGCGCCGATTGCCTTTGCCCATTTGATGAAGTCGATCAGATGGGTAACGCCATCGCTTCCGTGGAGGATGGGTGAGACAAATTCACATGGTAGGCGACCCGTGTTGACGCGGATGGAGCCATCGCGTTCAGCCTTCCAATGTGCGCCGTTGAAGGTGGGCGCGGTGAGGTGCTGCGTCGTGCCGTTAATGGCAGCTACATGCACAGTGGTGCCGTTATGGTAATTGCCGACACTGAGGCCGGAAAGCACGGGGACGGTTGTTTCGAGTTCAACTCCAAATGTAATGGAGGCGGCTTGGGTATCTTGCGGTTTCATGGGGTGATGTAAGTGCCGGAGGGATTGTGCGTTCCGACATCCTTCTTCCTGCCAGCCACCCGCGTCGTTTGTCGCGCACCATCCCGCACCATTTTTCAGGGGGCGTTTTGCCCTCTTTCACATGTCCCAAGCCGCCCGGAAACCGATGAACTTCGGGAACCGCGGGGCATCTTTGGCACCGCTTGGCTGGTGGCTGAACTTCACCACTTTTCCGATCAAGGAATCGCGATCCATCCAGAGCGTCACCCGATCAATTCCGCCGACGATATGGTTGTAACCGAGCCGGAATTCCACGCCCGTTTGAAGGTGCTTTACAATGAAGCCACCAAGCTCGCCCCTGCCGACCATACCCGCTTGGGCAAGGCTGCGTTTCGTGCGCCCGAAGGCGTCCTGCTCGGCGGCGTTCTGATTGGTCATGCCTTCGTAAGATTCAAGCACCACCGCCTCAGCGTCCTCGAAGCGTTTGATCTTGAGGAGCCACGCTTCACGCTCGGTCGACCGTCCGCATTTGTAGGGCGAATGGATGGAGCGAACCATCACGCCCTCGTAGCCCGCAGTGATGCACTCCTCCTCATAGGCAAGTAGCTCAGCGGAGTCGTGGATCATCACCGGCAGCACCTTGATAAGATGCAGTGAATCGGGTAGATCGGCGAGGTGGGTCATTCGTTCGTGATACGGCGTGGCGATGGACTCGGTGACGTAGTCGAAGATATGGAAGACGAAGTCCGGCATGCCGTCACGGCGACCGATCGCGCTGGTGGTTTCCGAGAATGTGCCGTTGCGCAGCATGAGTTCGCCGTCCACCCCGTCGGGCAGATTGTCTTCGATCCACTCACGGGCGAACCGGTTAGAGATCGGTTTGAATGATCGCGTGAGCGCCTTGCCGCCGATCTTGAGGCAGCGGATGCCATCAAGTTTTGGCGTGGCTAGCACAGGGAATGGGAGGAGGTCGGGGCGCTCGCACTTGGAGGCGAGCATTGGCTTGGTAATGGTGTTCATGGTGATGTGGGTCGGAGGGGTTGTGCGTTCCGACATCCTCCTGCCTGCCAGTCAAACCCGTCGTTTGTCGCGCACCATCCCGCGCCATTTTTGCACCCACGAAATTGCCGCGTAATCAGCCATAGGAACACACGACCCCCTCACAAGGGATGCCAATGTGGTCAGCCCTCACATCCACCATCCGCGTTTTATTGCGTGCCGTTAGACGCGGAAATTCACCGTTGGCATGCGGATTGGACAGGCAGGTTCAGTATTCACTGGGCAGCATGATTGTCGTCACACTCCGATCCCATTCGGTGATGATGTAGAGGCGGTCGCCTGCGGGGGTGCGGTAACAGCTTAGCAGGCGGCTCCCATCTTTCAGGGCTTGCTCGTTGGCCGCCTTGTCTTCGGCGCAGAGTTCATCGCCCCAATCGCCGCAATGGTGACGGTGCAGGTATCTTGTTAGGTCCACATCCAGAGCAGTAGCTCCGGGCGTGGCGTAGGTCATCCCGACTGGGAATCGGGGTTGCATGATTTCGTATGGCATGGGGATCTAGGGGTTGGTGGTTTATCAGGAATCAATGAGATTGTCGAACAGGCCGGGGATGAATGGGCTGAGTGCCTCCTGCTCCGCCTTGAAGAAGTCCGCCTTGGTCTTACCCATCTTGCGCCCCTGCGGCGTGTGGCAGTCGTAGGCGTAATCGGGGATGGGGATGTATTCGCCGGATTGCTCCAACTCGTCGGTCAGGGTTTCCGGCTCCAGCCCCACCTGCTGGTCATAGATGAAGTTTTGCAGGTGATCGGGGTCGCGGCTTTTCTTGGCCAAGCAGAGCAGGATCACCGCCTTGGAGATGAAGATGCGCCCCTTCGGCTTCTTGGCCGTGGTGGTGCGGTTGATCTCCGTGTAGCTGTCGTGCAGCGCTTTGACCTCCGCCGTGAGGATGCCCCAGCAGTCCTCCGCGCTGACAGTGAGCAAACGCCGCCAGACATATTGGCCGAAGCCGCTCGCCCAGAGTTCTAATCCCCAGTATCCGGCCAGTTTTGCGTCACCGCGTCGGATCGCCTTTTGCATTGCGCTGGACACGGCAGGGAAGCTGTATCCGCGAGTGGTATGTAAGTGGTAGCTCATGATCTACTATGCTTGCAGTAATTGGCAAGAGGTGAAAGCAGTTTGGGTCACCATTTTTTCAGAGCTTCACCGATTGCCTACGAGGCGCGTCCATCGCAGTCCGATCCTGGCTCTTGTAGGTTTCTATCCTGATGTGCGCCTTCCACTTGCTTTTCAGGTAGCGCTTTTCAGCGGCGATTCGTTCTTCGCTCCGGAACAGGCTGTTGCCACCGAGGTTCTTGTCCCGCTCCTGGACAAAGCAGAACCGCGCCTCATTCCATACCAGCCGATTGTCTAGTAATTCCTGGAGCGTGGCGTGGGTGGAGTGGCGCTGCGGCACTAAGGATCAACCGCCATTCACCAGCCCCAACTTCCGCTGCCCCCCCATCCGCTTGATCCTCAACTCTTCCTTGCTCGCCTCGGAGCGGCTGCCGATTTCCTTTCGATAGACGATCTTCAGCGGCAGTCGTCCGCGTAGATATTTTGCTGCCTTCGACCCTTGCGAAACATGCTCCCCGAAACGTCTCTGCACATCAGTTGCGATCCCGGTGTAGAGCGAGCCATCGCCGCAGCGGATGATATAGACCGACCAACAGGATTCACTCATGACCGTCGAATCTTAAGCCCGATCTCATCCGGCATGACCAATATTGGGATTAGGGGAGCCGGGAAATGAGATTCGCCTGGATCCAGTCGAATGCTTCGGTGGAGTTGTATTGGATGCCGGGGCGGAGAATCGGCGGCGTATCGGATAGAAATCCTGCGTGCTTCATCTTGGCGGCGAGATTCAGGGCAAACTCGGCTGATGAAACCGGATGGTTTTTCCGCCATATTCTATAAGGAATTTAGCGACTATCGACCGCTTGCCTGATGGTACCAAACGCTGCCGGATTTGCAAGGAAGTGAAAAATCGCTCTGAATTTCGAACCCTGACTAGCAAAGGCAGGTCGTGGCTTTACTACGCCTGCCACAACTGCTCCCCAGAACTCCAGCGCCAAGCTTACCAGCGCAGAAAAATTAAAAATTCATAAACCCGAAGTCACTTCAATATTAGAAAACCACAGTGAACGTATGTTATTCGGCTGAAATTGAGGCTTGCCATGCGGTGGGACGGAATGATGAGCTTTCTAGGGATGGGCTTTTTTCGTTCACGCAAGATGCGACCTTTATATATCCTGGCTCTCGCTCAGTTGCTGGGCGGGCCATTGGTGCTTTTGCAAGTGACGGTCTTATGCAAGCTGACCTTGCGTGAGGTTCCGCGAGTTGGGTTCACTGAAGCTGCGGTAGTTGCTTTGTCGTCTGATGAGTTCCGTGAATGCGCTTACGTAGGACAACCGAAGCACGATGCGCCTGTGAAAGACAGTCGCGAGGGCGACCCTAAACCCAAGCTTGAGAAGCCCAACCAGCCGCCCGCACCATGGACGGCGGATCGAATTGTTTTCGTTAATGACGTTCATAGCACGAGTATCGAAGATACAGCGCGGACATGGACACCAGCTTGGCCAAACGCGCCGCCTGGACCACCACCGAAGTTGGGTTAAAAACAGGAGTTGCCGGTTCGGTAGCTCCATGAGCAGATCGGGAATTTTCCCGATCCATGATTCACGTTCATGGCACAGGTACGCCTGCTCGTGACTGATATTTTCAATCTAACCAATCTCTTCCCAATATGAAATTCATAAAACTATCACCATTTTTTCTACTACTTCACACCATTCATCTTTCCGCGCAAGAAACATCAACCTCAGTGGTGGATGAACTCGATGCGCTCATTGTAACGGGTAAAGCCGAGAGTCTTATCGGCACAGCTGGCACCGCCTCGAAAGGTCAGGCAAACTATGAGGAGTTACTAGAGCGACCTTACTTACGTCGCGGAGAACTGCTTGAGGTTGTGCCAGGTGTCATCATCACCCAGCACTCCGGGGACGGAAAAGCGAACCAGTATTTCGTTCGCGGTTTTAACCTCGATCACGGTACGGATTTTTCCATCTGGATGGACGGGCAGCCAGTGAACTTTGTAACCCATGCGCACGGGCAGGGATACGCCGATCTCAACCCACTAATCCCGGAACTCGTGGAAAGTGTCGATTACTGGAAAGGCCCATTTCACGGCCAACTCGGCGATCTCAGCACGGCGGGCGCGACACGGTTTAATTATTTCGACACCCTACCGAGCGGCATCGCCAGCCTTGGAATCGGTCAGCATAATTATCTCCACGGCTTGCTCGCAGATACGATCTATCTCGGAGAAAAAAGCGAGAACGGAGATTTTTCCGCACTCACATACGGGTTTGAATACAACTATTACGATGGCCCATGGCAGCGCGAAGGAAACTCGCAACGTTCCAATGGTTTTCTAAAATATTTCCGTAAGTCAGGCCAAGATGATTTTAGCCTCACGGCGATGGCTTACGACGCAAATTGGGATTCCACCGATCAAATCCCTAAACGACTGATCGATAGCGGCGGAATAGATCGACTTGGAAATATCGATAACACAGTGCGCGGTGAATCCAGCCGTTACAGTCTGATGGCGGAATGGAATCGCGAAGAGACAAACGGAAAGACGCATGTCGATACTTACCTAGGAATGTATGACATGGATCTGTTCTCTAACTTCACTTATTTCCTAAACGATCCGGTGAACGGTGATCAATTCGAACAAGAAGACGGGCGCTGGTTTCTCGGTGGCGAGATGCGGCGTGAGTGGGATTACGGCACGGATAACACTTTCACCGTTGGCCTACAAACGCGTCACGATTTCATGAGCGGAATTGGGCTCTACAATTCAGTCGGGGCAGTTCGAACCAACACGGTGCGGGTGGATGATGTTACGCAGAGCAGCGCGGGTATTTACGCGATGGCGGATCATCAGTTGAATGATTGGTTTCGTGTGCAGCCCGCATTGCGCGCAGATAGTTTTCACTTCGATGTTGAAAGCGACAACCCGTTGAACTCTGGAAGCGAAACAGACGGGATTGTTAGTCCAAAGTTGAACCTAGTCTTCGGACCATGGAATGAAACGGAAATTTATGCGAGTGCTGGCCTTGGCTTCCACTCGAATGATGCTCGTGGTGTCACCATCACCACAGATCCGGTTACTGGCTTGCCAGTAAATGCTGCGGAGCCGTTGGTCCGCACATTTGGATACGAACTCGGTGTGCGGACTGAGGCTTTTGAAAATATCGTCAGCACTGTTTCCATTTTCTATCTACACAGCGATTCGGAGTTGCTGTATGTGGGTGACGCTGGCACGGCACAACCCGGCCCAGCGACGGAGCGCTTCGGCGTGGAGTGGGCGACGTATTGGAGGCCAAATGAGTGGCTCACTTTGGACAATGAATTGACGCTGAGCGGAGCGAAGCTGCTCAATGATCCTGCTGGCAACGAGATACCCGGAGCAGTGCCTGTAACCATGAATACCGGTATCACCATCGGCCACGATGAGGGATTTTACACTAGCCTACGCTCACGCTTCTTTAGTTCTCGTCCACTTATCGAAGAC
Organism: uncultured Luteolibacter sp.; assembly: GCA_964425095.1. Lineage (GTDB taxonomy): Bacteria > Verrucomicrobiota > Verrucomicrobiia > Verrucomicrobiales > Akkermansiaceae > Luteolibacter. Next base: position 509 of record CAYRLT010000510.1, on the reverse strand, counting down.
GGCAGCGTGGATTCGCGCCAGTCTTGGCAAGTAAACGGCAGACTCGGATACCGAAAAAACGATTGGGAACTGGCACTGGATGTTCTCAATATCCTCGGTCGTGATGACAATGACATCGAATATTTCTACACCTCCCGCCTGCCGGGCGAGCCGTTGGCTGGGGTCGATGACATTCACCTTCACCCGACCGAACCTCGTACTTTCCGTTTATCGTTAACCAAGCGCTTCTGAAAACAGTATGCCGGAGAACGTCCTTTCCAAGGGATGTTCTCCGGCTTAGTTTCGCTGCCGTTTCCTATGATCCGCGCGTTGCTTTTTTTTGGCCTCATCGCCTCCGCAGTTGCGGTGGTGCCGGATTGTTTCGTGCTTGGGTTCTCGCATATACTCCCTTACGGGTTGGATCACATCCTGTTCTTGCTCGCACTGTTTTTTCTAACAAAAGAATTCAGTAGCTTACTGATGCAGATGACTTTGTTCACGCTGGCGCACTCACTTACTTTAGCTCTCTC
>CAYRLT010000509.1:0-9418 GCA_964425095.1 uncultured Luteolibacter sp. | reverse complement strand
GGATTTTCCATCAACTGCTCGCTATATGTTACGGGATCGTGTTCGTGACCGGAGTGCTCGGCTTGTGGATCAGCCGCTCATTCCCAAGGATGCTCACGGTCGCCGGATACGAAACCCCATTCGAGCGCATCCCTCATGCCCGGAAGAGCTTGCGCGAGGAGGCCGAGGCGTTGGTATTGGCGGGCGTAGATGGACAGACGTCACCCGTGATCGCGGAGTTTTATTCAAAAAGCCTCGGAATGTTTTTCACCGGCCCCTGCAACCGATGGGGACACTTGAGGCAGTCACGCGCCCCGCAGGCCGCGCACGACTCGGAATTTGATGAGGTGCAAAGATATGTGAAAAAAGGCGAACGTGAGATGCTCGACAAGTTGAGAGAGCTCGTCGCCCGGAAGCACCTGCTGGATTACCAGTATTCGTTGCAATCCGCTCTACGCTTGTGGTTGTTCGCGCATATTCCACTCAGTTATTCGCTGCTGATTTTCAGCGTGCTGCATATCATTCTCGTCTACGCATTTTCCGGATCCGTCTCATGAAGGTCAGTCAACAATCCCCGGTATTCCCCTCCAAGGAGTATGTTCGCCCCAATCTGGATTGGGAATGCGGGCATCTTTGCGAGGGTTGTCCATGCCGGATCGGGCCATCACCCAAGGGAGAGTGCAGGGCGACCTACGAATGTGACCCCCGCTTGGAAGTGAAAGCGGGAGAGGTGAAAGGGCACTGGACCTGCACGCGCCCGCGAAGCGGTGGTGGCAAGTGCGAGAACGGCCCGTTGCCGGATGGCACCTGCTGCAACGCGATTCCCAAATGCCAACCGCGCCGAACCCTCCGAGCCATCCGCAAGCGCGTGGTTGCCTTCACCGTCATCGCCAGCATTCTCATCCTGTTGGTAGGCATCAGCCATCAAATGCGGGATCAATTCATCAATCCCGGGCCGATTTCCAGCGTTCACGCGAGCGCGACTTTTTCGGAGATCCACAGAAAGACATCAGGCGGCGATGCAAGCAGTTGCGCCGCTTGCCACGAGGGTGCGGGGCAGAGGGTGGATTCATGGCCCGCCAAGGCCTTCGATGCATTCCAACACGGGCTCGCTCCAGCCGAGTTGATCCGCAAGGGACCGCTTGAATCCTCCGCAATGGACGCGAACTGCCAGTCCTGCCACAAGGGCAAGAAGTTCCACCAACCGAATGTGGCCAAAGAATTCGCATGCCACGAATGCCATAAGGAACATCAAAACAGCGGATTCATGCCGCCCGTTGACAGTGGTGATTGCACGTCTTGCCACGGCTCCGCCGAGCTCATGGCCGCATCGCGCGAACAACCGAAAAATGGCCGCGCCGATGTGATTACCGCGTTTGATACCGATCACCCGGAGTTCCGGCAACTCCGTGACGGTGTCCGTGATGAGAACTCGCTGAAATTCAATCACGCGGTCCACTTGCGGACGGGCAAAATCTCAAAAGTCTTGAATTGCAATGACTGCCATGAGCGCGACGGCAGAGGCGAATACCAACGACCGATCACCTACGAAAAGCATTGTGCCGAATGCCATGCCCTCCAGTTCGATCCGAACACAAGCACTAACAAAAACAAACCGGGAATCCAGATGCCGCATGGCGATCCATACTATGTTAGAGCGTTCCTGCGCAGTCTCAACATTCAATACGAGGAGTATGGCCGCAGCCATGAGGGCATCACGCGGCGGGATGAACTCAATGACTATGTAAGAGAGAAAAAGTCAGGTATCGAAAAGCTTTACGAAACCGGTGAGAATCTGGAGCGCGCGGTATTCTTCGCGGACATGAAAGGTGAAATGCCCGGCGGCCTAAGGGCGCCGTTCGCGGGTTGCGCGACATGCCATGACGTGTCGGAACCCAAGAGTGACAACGCGACTCCGGCGATCAAGAATGTCTCGATCCCCGACCGGTGGATGACACAGGGAAAATTCAATCACGACATGCATCAGAAAGGCCTCGCCTGTCTGGATTGCCACAAGGTGATGACCAGCGAACTCACGAGCGATCTCAACCTGCCGTCGATCAAGTCATGCGTCGAGTGTCATAGTCCCAAGGGTGGCATCGACCACCGCTGCATCAGGTGCCATACCTATCATAACAGTCAGAAGGAAGTGCTTGTCCCGAAAGCCACGGGGACTTCGATCGATTCCAAAGAGGCAAGGCCCCAAAAATAACGGGGTTCTTCGCGGTAAAAATCCGCCTGCAGCTCTCAAATGATCGGCTTGATTGTCCGGGTGAAAAGCGAACCACTGCTGAGTCGGCAGGTTTCCTTCATGATCGTTGGAGCCATGCATGAGCCTGACTGATCATGCAATATTTCTAGAGTTGACTCACGGTGCTGTGCCATTCGGGCCTCGTGGGATCGGTGATCGATTGGTTTGTGCGGTATCCTTAAGGCCGCTCGAGGTCCGATTGCCAGGTCCCGTGATCACGAAGTTGGTAGGAAGCAAAGCGCCTTCGCGCTTTGCCGTCAGTTGCTCTTTAACATTTTCGTTGATCAGATTCTTGGCATGTGGCGGCAGAGGCTTGAATACACGGTCTCCGGCAAGAGCCGAGGTTGCGACGAGCTTTTTGAGATCGATCGTCACGGGCTTGGGGATCACTTCGGCATCCGGGCGCATGATGATCATCTTGCCGGCGGGAATCTCCACGAAATTCTTGCTGCCATTAAAGTAGAGCTTTTGCGTGCCTTCCAGAGTGATCAGTTTGATCCAGTTTTTCGGACTATACTCGAACATCACCGTGGTCCCCGTGATGGCGGCGGTGACGGTGGCGGTGCGGATCGTGGCTCCTCCCGCATTCTTGGGAACCTGAAGAAGAATCGAACCTTGCTTCAATTCGACGTTGCGCCCGCCCTCGCTTAAGCTGAACACCGAGTTTTGTCCCAAGCGAGTGATGGTGTTATCGTTGAAGGTGAGTTCCGTGCGCGAGCGCCTTCCGGTCTGGACCGATGAAGGTGTGGCGACCTTCTCGCCAATCGTGGCAAGGTGGTGGGCGCCGGTGCCGGGATAAACCTGCACTTCGTTGATGGCATGGGTGATGCTGGCCGTCCCGAGATCCCCGGCGGCAACGGGACAAAGCAGAGCAATAAAAGGAATAAGAAATTTCATGGTGGTTAGAATGTGTAGTTGAGGCCTATGCCGATTCCGGTCTGCCACGATTCAAAATCATTTTCCCCATCGGGCGTGTTCGAGTGGAGATTGGTATAGAAGATATTGGTGTAAACGATGGCATTCTTACATGGCGTCCAGGTCAGTTCCAGTCCGACAATCTGGCTCAAATCCTTTCGCGATTGGTTGTCGGCATCAAAGGGAGCGCTGGGTGCATCGAAGTCCCATATCGTGCCACTCCAGGACAGTGTGGCACTGAGTGCGTCTGCAAGCCAGTAAGTATAGCTCAGATCGGCGGTGTATGAATTGCGCTCCTGGTCGTCCCCGTAGGCGTTGTCGTCCCCAGAGGCGTCGATGTCCCAAGCGGCGTTGATTCCCGCCGTGAGCTGGTATCGGGGAGCGAGTAGCAGCTCTTTTTGGAATCCCGTCCGGACTCTTTGGGCATAGTAGCTGCTATCCGATAGGCTGCCGACGGTGATCCGTTGATATTCATAGCGGGCATAGAAAATCAGGTCGTCGAGTTCCGGGATGGATTTGACGACGCCTACAAAGGGTTCGAAGTTTTCAAAATCGACGGCATTTTCCCCTTCGAAGCGATACAAGTCCTGACTCAGGCCGACGTCAGCAAACCAACCATAAGCGATACGCGGGCGCCACACGGCGGCCAGCCTGCTGGCAAGAAACCATGACTCTTGATCCAGGGTGGAAAATTCGCCCGGCGCGTTGTCGGTATAATTGAAACTCACGTCGAAGGTGACTTTCACTGGTGGAAGGCCCTCGTAATCTCCAAGAACCTGCTGCACTCCGATGTCCGAGTCGGCTGGGGAAAACGGAGCATATTCCGGATTTTCCAAGCCCAATCCTAGTTGAAGGGACTCCGGATCATACTCGGGACTTGAGGAGCCGAGGAAGGTGCGGGTTTGGGATAAAACATCGGCATGAGCACCAGCAGCGATCAAAACCGGAACGAGAACAACATAGAAGCTTTTCATAACCACGAAGGGGACGCTAGATAGGTCATTCATTCATGACAAGAACTCCTTTCACCCTGGGAAAACGCGGACGCAAGGCTGTCGCCTGCCTAGTGGGCGTCTCAGTGGCGATGCTCGCACTGGGCGGAAACCGCTTCGGCCGGGTTCTCATCGACCGGGCCGACCGGGCATTCGGTGACTGGATCATCCGCTACAGCGGCGGACTACCCGAAAATAAGAATCTGGTGCTATTGGGCATCGACGAGGAAAGCATGTCACTTAACAAGCTGGGACCGGAGGAAATCGCCGCAAGTCCGGCGCTTGAATTGATGAACCAGCGGTTTCCCTGGGACCGGCGGGTCTGGGCCCATGCGATTGATCGGTTAGCGGACGCAGGCGCGAAGTTGATCGTGCTCGACTTGATTTTTTCCGAGCCCAGCGACCCCGTGGCGGATGCCGCTCTAGCCGAGGCGCTGCAGCGTCATTCTGGCAAGGTGGTCATGGGATCCGTATTCAGTCCGGCAGGAGCGGATGACAAAGGTGAGGGTTGGGTCCTGATTGAACCGGACGAGAAATTCACCTTTGGGGAACAGGAAATCCGCCTTGGCTATGTGAATTTCTACAAGGATCCAGTGGACGGCTTGGTAAGAAACGCGCGCTACACCACCACGCTCGGGTTTGAGAACAAGGGCATTCGGATGACCGGTGAACCGGAATTTCGGTCACTGGCGGCCGAAGTGATCCATGCACTGGGCAAGGAGGTTCCATCCGGGGATCGCGAACTCCGCCTGTCGGGTCGCCGCGAAACGGGTGCCGCAGACACCTATGCCCCAAAGAGCATTTACGGAATCTTTTCGGAAAAGAACTGGAAAGTGAATTACGACAACGGGAAATTCTTCAAAGACAAGGTGGTGATGATCGGACCGGTGGCGCCGAGGTTTCACGACATCATCGATACCCCGATGGGGCCAGTCACCGGACCTCAGATGCATCTTCAGGCAATTGCCTCGGGATTGGAAAAGGCTTTCATCCAACGGTCCACCAATCGGTGGCCGGTGATGCTGGTCCTCGCCTTGCTAACCTTGGTCTGGACCCAGTGGGTGAAGCGTCCGCTGGTATCGGTTTTCGGCCTGATGGTCATCGCAGGAAGCGTGGTCCTGATCGCTCTCCTGATGGGCGACTTGCTTTCCTGGATTATGCTGATCACTGGTGGATTGTTCGTGCTGGGCTCGGGTTGGGCGGTCGTCCAGTCGTATGACTTGGTGACGGAACGCTTGGAAAAAGGCCGACTGCGCCGCGACTTCCGGCGTTTCGTTTCCCGCGATGTCGCGGATGCGCTGGTCGAGCGGCCTGACATGTGGCGGGATTCCTCAGGCGGCGTGAAACGGCGGGTGGTCGTCCTGTTTTCCGATGTCCGCGGCTTCACCGAACGCTCCGAGCAGACAGATCCCAAGGATCTGGTGAGTCAGCTGAACGAATATCTAACCATTATGGTGGCCGTCGTTTTTAACCACGGCGGGACCCTGGACAAATTCATCGGTGATGCCGTGATGGCTCACTGGGGCGCGCTCGGTAATGGAACCGACGAGGACAACTCCCGCAACGCCCTCCATGCCGGCCGCGAAATGATCAGCGCCCTCGAACGCTTGAACGCAAAATGGGCAAGCGAAGGGAAACCCCCGTTCAAGATTGGCGTCGGGCTGCACCTCGGCGAGGTCGTCGCCGGCGAGATTGGATCGCCCGATCGGACGGAATTCGGCGTCATCGGCGACGCGGTCAACCTTGCCTCACGGCTCGAGGGGCTGACCAAGCCCTTCGGGTGCGACGTGATTTTTTCCGACGAGGTCAGAATCGCGGCGGGAGTTCATGAAGGGCTCATTGACCTGGGAGAGGTTCGGGTGAAAGGCCGCCGAACTCCTGGCAGGCTATTCGGCATCGGGGACGAGGCGGTGATCCGGGAGCACCTTGCATCGCTCGAGCGCGATGCCAACGGGGTGATCATCATGACGACGAAATGAAGCTGTGTCCGCAGATTCCTCCATGCCGGTGCTGTCATCGATGGCGCGCATCCGGGATTTTCGGTCCCGATATTTTCCGACTGGCCATGGAGCTTCGGGTTCGTCAACATCACTGTCAGATCATCCATGAGCCCCTCCTCTTCCCTACCAGAATTGCCTGCTGTCGGTTTCCTCACCGAGGTGGAATCCTCTCATCGCGAGTTTCTCGCAGGCTTCGGAGAATTCATCCGGCCGAAAAACGGCGAAATGGTGATTTTTGAGGGAGCTGTCCAGAATTGCCTGCATTTCATCCTTTCCGGGACGCTGCATGTGGTGACGGCGGTTGGCGGGCGAGCGCTTTTGATCGCCACTCTGGGGGCAGGTGATTCCATCGGTGAGGTCAATGTCTTTGATCCGGCCCGCGCCAGCGCTTCAGTCCTAGCCCGGAGCGAATGCCTGATCTGGCGGATCACAGGCGACGAACTCAAGGCGTTTTTCGCCGCAGACAAGGAAGGCGGGATTGAGCTCATGCAGGTGTTGCTGCGGGTTGCCGCCAAGCGGATTCGCGCGATGAATGCCAAGCTTGTCGATTCCGAGGAGAGGGCGTCGTTTCACGATTTTTGGAAAGCCGACGAATGAACATCCTTCAGGAATCAGGACCTTACGCGCTTTTTTTCGCATTCGCGATCGCGCACGCCGTGGCGGATTACCCTCTGCAGGGCGACTACTTGGCCCGCATGAAGTGCCGGGATCAAGCCGCTAAGCCGTATGAATGGCTCATTCCTCTGACCGCCCACTCACTGATTCAAGCCGGCGGAGTCTGGATCGTTTCAGGCAGCCCGCTTCTCGGGGCGGTTGAGCTCTGCCTGCACTGGCTGATCGATCTCGGAAAGGGCGAAGGCAAGTTTGGATATGTGACCGACCAAGCGCTTCATCTCGCTTGCAAACTGGCCTATGTGGTCGTGCTGGTTACGGGGATGGCCTTGGTTTGATAGATCATCTCGCTCCAGCAGCCTACAGATCCGGGTTGCGTGGAAACTTGGCGTATGGCAGCCGCGCTCCTTTATATTGCTGCTGATCAGCGCGGATACCCGCCGGAGCAAGAAAGCCGACGGTGCCTGCGGCGGCAATGATATCGTCTTGATCGATGCCATCGCCACTAACGCCAATTGCGCCGATCATCACCCCATTCCGATAGAGAGGAAAACCACCGGGGAAAATCGTGATGCCGTTGGGCAGATAGGGATTTGGATCCGTGAGTGCATTGGCCAACACCACAGCGTTCAAAGGATTTTTCACCCCCGCAGGCAGCAACGAATAATATTCCTGCAGACGGTAAAACGGACCGGGAGCGGTGTTGGCAATGCCGGGTGGATAGAACTGCTGCCCGAGGAAGCCCACCGAGCGCGTGGAAAACGCCCGCGTGTCATTGGAATAGAAAAGCGCCGTGCGCGCTTTTTGGGCCGCCACATCCCAACTGAAAAGGGTCGCTCCTGGCGTGCGAATGGTTCCGAGAATGGCTGGAGCCGTATCCGGCAACGCAGGATTGTTGACTACGGTGATGAATGTTTGTGTGGCCTGCCCGCGTGGCAAACGAATGCCTGCACGAGTGATTTTCGCACGGGCCGCAGCTTGGGAAAGAATCATCGCCACCTCGGTTGCGTTCAACCGGGCTTGGCCGTTGATGAGTCCGGCCTCGGGATCAGCGATGACGGATGCGCGAACCTCGCAGGTTTGCCCGCCGAAAATGCCGGTTGGATAAGCAACGACCGGTGAGTCCACAATCGCATAAGGCGCAACGCTGCTACCGACCGAACCGAGCGGTTGCACGTTTTTCAGCCGCGTGGTGCTTTGCACATAGGGAACCCGGATGCCATCAATCAACACGCCTGAGCCCAAAATCTTGGTTACAGGTTTAAAACCGATCTGGCCCGCCAGCGCCACATCTTCATCTGGGTCGTAGACTTGCTTGGTCTGGATGTCGGCCAAAGCGGAGAAAGGACTAACCGAGGGAGCACGGGTCTGGCCCGCCACACCCACGCCGCCAATCAATTTTCCGGCGCGATAAAGCGGCACTCCACCAGGAGATCCGGCGAGACCACTCAATGGAGTCGGGCCGGCAATCGGATCGCCATTGATGCCGCTGGTGAAGTCGGCGACGTAACCGGAATGCGGATTCTTGAAGCGATTCACGTCGGTGAACGAAAGATTCGAAAAATTCACTCCGATGAGCGGACCGTTCGGGCGATTTTGAATTCCGGGTGGAAAATGTTGCTGCACGATGAACCCTGCCGTGCGCGAGGTGAATGCATTCTGGTCGCTGCTCAGAAAGGCTGCGGTGCCGGCCTTGGTGATCGCGTCCTGCACGGCGTTGGCATCGGGCGCGCCGTCCACGCTCCAGACGCCAAGCACAAATCCCTCGCCATCCACCACCGCAATGACAGCTTGGGGTTCAATCTGTTGCGCACGGGCAATGGCTTGGGAAAGAACCAGCTCGACCTCATTGGAAGTCATTCCAAATGCGAAAACCGCCTGAATCCACAGGGCTAGTAACAGCTGGATAAAACTACGTGGCACTTCCACAGATTGAAGAAGAGGCATCCGCTGGCAAGATTCAATTTGCATGAGCCCCGATGCGGCAAGGGCCGCGCGAGCAACGTGCCCGTCACCATTCAACATGCCGAAGGCAAGGCGGAGTTGAAATGGGACATGTGCAAGGGCTCCAAGCACGGATTCTCCGTCGAGGTGGCCAAATGCCGGTTCCAGAAGGCAAAACCCGGCACAGTGATACTTTCAATCCGGGACAAGTGGTTAGGATGACGGTTGGCTTGGTGGTTGGGCGCCGGCCTCCGGGGCTGGAAGTTTTTTCGTCTGTTTGACTGAGTAGAACTCGCCATGATTTGATGACACCAGTTGCGTCAAGGATTCCAATGAATGACTGGCGGTTTTTCCGGATGGAAGATAACGGCATCGCAGCGTCACGGTGTCGGTTTTGGCCTCGTCGGGTAACACACACAAGACCTCCTCGCCCTGAGGGAGCAAGATCGTTCTTCCCGCCCGCAAAGCCGCCTTGATGCGTTGTGGCACGGAATAGGGCAGATAATACTCGATTCCTCCAAAAGGGCGACCCGCCACGGGGTGGACTTGCAAATCCTCAGTCGTTCCGACTTTTACCTCCAGCATTGATCGGTGTGGAAAACTAAGCTGAATAATCTCCACTGCGGCACTTCCCATTGCTGCCAAACCCGCTCATGGTAAAGCCATGTTGCCACGGGGGCGTTGGGGTCAAAATCCGGCTGCGCGGCCGATATATCGCGCGCCAC
>CAYRLT010000508.1:0-28367 GCA_964425095.1 uncultured Luteolibacter sp. | reverse complement strand
ACAGGAAGCACTCTGGAGCAAGCTGTGAACTCAATTGGCATGGTCGCCGAGGGCGTGCCTAACACTCTCTCCATCTACGATGCCGCCCGTAAAGCTGATGTCCGCACCCCCATTCTAGACTCCGTTTACTCGGTGCTCTATCAAGGCAAACCCGCCGCTACCGCCATGCGCCAGCTCCTCGACCGCGATCCACGCCCGGAAAACACTTAATTCATGAAAGAAGCCATTGATTTTATCCTGCACATCCAAGAACACCTCACCACTTTCACCAGCCAATACGGCCTGTTGATCTATGGCCTGCTATTCCTCATTGTATTTTGTGAAACGGGTTTGGTCGTCACCCCCTTTCTGCCTGGCGACTCGCTACTCTTCGCTGTGGGCGCTCTGGCGGCGGATCCCTCTTCCGGGCTTAACTTCTGGCTTGCCGCCTTGGTCCTGCTTGCGGCCGCAATTCTCGGCGATTCAGTGAACTATTGGATTGGCAGGAGATTCGGCAGTTGGACGATGCGAACCTTTCCGCGCATCGTTAAACCCGAGCACATTACAAAAACCAACGAATTCTTCGTCCGTTATGGTGGCAAGACGATCATCCTCGCCCGCTTCGTTCCGATCATCCGCACCTTCGCTCCCTTCGTCGCGGGATCCGGAGAAATGGATTACAAGCGATTCATGTACTTCAATATCACCGGAGCTATCCTCTGGGTCGGACTACTGCTTCCGGCCGGTTGGTTCTTCGGTAACATTCCGATCGTGAAACAAAACTTCGAATTGGTGGTCATCGGGATCATCTTCATTTCCATTATGCCGATGATTATCGAAATCGCCCGCGCCAAACTCAACGCCAGAAAGACGGCCAAGTAACGCCCTGTTTCCAGGTCTCGATCCATGAGCTTCCCCACCGCCTCCGACCTCTCCGAAATACCGGGCTTTGTCCCCTGGCTCACCGGAAATTTTTGGCAAGCGGAATACATTTTAGCCAATCTAAAATCCGGTGCCACCATCCCGGTGAAGTCCATTCACCTCATTGATGACGATGAGGCTGATCAGGACGGAGATTGTGAATTGATCGTGGACGCCACCTGCCACAGCAACCAAAAATCCCATCGGACGCGCCTGTTCCTCGATTTCCCATACAATCGACTTCTCCGCCGCCAAACTGTCGAATTTTTATCCGAATGCACCTGCTCGGTGGCAATCCTCTGCAAGCATAGCGTCGCCGTTTTCGAAGCCCTCAAATCCATCGCCGCCGAGACTCCCCACCTCACCCACACGCAATCTATTGCCGCTATATCCACATGGCTCCGCAAAATCAAGGAAGCGGAAAAAATTGCAAAAATCCCCCAAAAACTCGCGAAACCCGCACCGCCCTACAACAAGTTCCTCGCCTACTGCATCGCCCCACACTCGCATCCCTTTTCAAACGAGGAAAACGTCCTCCACTTCTCCACCCGAATCGGAAACCTCAACAAATCCGGGTTTTCCATCGAATCCAGAACCACCACCGCCGACCCCTCACGCCCGACCAAATACATCGCGGCAGAAGATCTCCCGATCTGCGCCAAAATCCACCACCGGAGCCGCAAAATCCGCCACTGGGGCAGCCATATCCCACTCGTCGGCGATAATTGGGAAGACATCCTCCCCGCCGCACTCGCCACCGGACGCCTATACTTCGGTCAAGACGACGAAGGCTACAGCACGATCTCACCCTTCCAACCGCTCACCGAAGGCCCGCCGCTCGCCGTCGATCTCTCTTGGGAATTGCTCCCACGCGGCGAAGCACGACCCACACTCAATCTGCCATCCCCGGAAACGCTCCTCATCCACACCGAGCCGCTCCGATACCTCGATCCCGCAAGCCTCCAAATTGGCTACATCCAAAGCTCCCAGCCCTCCGCTCTGATCCGCGCTTGGCACGAAGGCCCCACCGTCCCCGCTGAAAGCATTACCAACCTCAGCAACGAGCTCGCCTCCATCAGCCCGGAAAACCCACTCCCCCTCCCCGCCGAGAAACCCGCCCGCATCCTCACCGGTCTAACACCCACCCCAATCCTCCACATCACCAACGTGTTGGTCGGGATCTATCAAAAACGCCACATCGGTGGAGTCCTGAAATTCCAATACCCCGGCAGCCAACCGTTTTTTCCTCTCGCCCCAAACGAAGCACCCAAAACCAATTGGTTCGATGGCGAACAGCGCGTCATCCTGGAACGCGACGCATCCGCCGAATCCCAACTCGCCCAATCCCTCAAAAACCACGGCCTAACACCACTTCAAGAAGTTGTTCCCGTAAACGAACTCAACGAAAAAAATCGCCACTCGGTCGTTCTTGAACACCCCACCACCCGCGTCACCGACTGGCTGGAATTCCTCGATAGCCCGCAATGCCACGCGCTCGAAGCCGCCGGTTGGATCATCGAGGCCGATCCCAAACTCAATCTAACCATCCACGACATCGGCGACTTCTTCCCCGCCATCGAAGCCGATTCTGACCGCGGCATCGATTGGTTCCGCTTCGATGTCACCGCGGAATTCGACGGTAAAAAAATCAGCCTCATCCCGCAAATCGCCCGTGCCATCTCCGAGGATTGGCATCTCCGCTTCCCAGACCCCGACAACCTGCCGGATACCATTCTGCTGGCCTGCGACAAGCCCACCGACGGTCACATCCGCTTTCCCGCCAAGCGTTTCCTCGAAATGCTCAATCAGGTCCGCCACCTGTTTCACGGCAACACCAGCGGCGATGCCATCATCCGCCTGGACCGCCTCAGCGCCGCCGGTATGGCGGATTCGCTTTCCATAGAAACCTCCGAGACCACCCGCGCCCTCGCCGAACTCGGCCGCAATCTCCGCGATCTCAAAGGCCTGCCGCCCGCCGAAGTCCCCACCTCCCTCAAAGCCGATCTCCGCCACTACCAGTTAGATGGTTTCCGATGGCTCCAATTCCTCGCCCACCACGGCCTGCACGGCATCCTCGCCGATGACATGGGCCTCGGAAAAACCATCCAAACCCTCGCCCACCTCACCGCCGAGGCCGAGAAATTCCCCAACTCCCCATCACTCGTCATCGCCCCCACCTCGGTCGTTCCGAACTGGGCTGCCGAAACTGAAAAATTCGCTCCTCACCTCAAAGTCCTCGTTCTCCACGGCGGCGATCGCGCTGATAATTTTGATCAAATCCCCAGCTCCAATATCGTCCTCACCTCTTACCCGCTACTCGTCCGCGATTTCGACATTCTCTCTCAACACAAGTGGCACGTGCTCGTCCTTGATGAAGCACAATACATCAAAAACCCAAAAGCCATCAGCGCCCACTGCGCCTGCAAACTCAAAGCCGCCCACCGCATCTGCCTCTCCGGCACCCCCATGGAAAACCACCTTGGCGAACTCTGGAGCCTCATGCGTTTCCTCATGCCCGGCTTCCTCGCCGATGAAAAAACCTTCAACACCTTCATCCGAAGACCCATCGAGCGCGACCACAATTCAAACGCCCAACTCGCCCTCAACCGCCGCGTCTCACCCCTGATTCTTCGCCGCACCAAAGACCAAGTCGCCACCGAACTCCCGGAAAAAACCACCCTCATTCACGGCATCGACCTCACGCCGAAACAAACCGACCTCTACGAATCCGTCCGCGCCGCCATGGACGAACGCGTCCGCTCCGCCATCGCCGACAAAGGCCTCGCGAAGTCCCACATCATCGTGCTCGATGCCCTGCTGAAGCTCCGCCAAATCTGCTGCCACCCGCAACTCCTCAAAAGCGACGCCGCACAACGCGTGCTCGAATCCGCCAAACTCGAATACCTCACCCAGGAACTCCTGCCAACTTTGTTAGAAGAGGGCCGACGTATCCTCATCTTCTCCCAATTCACCTCAATGCTCGCACTCATCGAGGAACACCTCGACCAAGAACAAATCCCCTTCCTGAAACTAACCGGCCAAACCAAGGAACGCGCCCAACTCGTCAAAAAATTCCAATCCGGCGAAATCCCGGTTTTCCTCATCTCCCTCAAAGCCGGCGGCACCGGTCTCAACCTAACCGCCGCCGACACCGTGATCCACTACGATCCATGGTGGAATCCCGCCGCCGAAAACCAAGCGACCGACCGCGCCCACCGCATCGGCCAGACCAAGCCTGTCTTCGTCCACAAACTCGTCTGCCGCGGCACCATCGAGGACCGCATCCTCGAACTCCAAAAACACAAATCCGCCCTCGTCGAGGCCCTGCTTTCCGAGGAAACCACCAAGCTGAAAATCGACGCGGAAACTCTCTCGCATCTGCTCTCGCCGCTCAGTTGATTCCCCCAGCTCAACCGGTCACTTTTTTCACAAAACACGCCTTCAAGGCAATCGCCAGACCATCCATCTTGCAATCGATTTCATGGTCGCCGTCCACCAAGCGGATCGGCTTGGACTTGGCTCCCACCTTGAGAACCTGTGACGATCCCTTCAATTTCAAATCCTTGATCATCGCGACGATGTCGCCGTTTGCCAGCACATTGCCGTAAGCGTCTTTCACCACTCGCTCGCCGGAAGAGTCATCCTCCGCAACCACGGCATCGGCTTGCCACTCATGGCCGCAAGTCACGCATTCCAAATGATCCGCCAGCTTCAAAACTTCGGGCATATCACAAATCGGGCAGGTCAGATCACTCACAAGCTCATCAAAGACCACCACCCTTACAAACTCAAGCGCTACATCCACAAACTGTAGCGGCGATCACTGGTCGCCGAGCGAATGAAAAAGAAATTGAACCACCAAGTTGCACGGCATCGTAAAACCATACCGGTGCAAGCAAAGGCCGAAACAAACGATTCTTTACTGCGCTAGACGGTGATTGTCGAAGCCAACGCTTCCTCCGTCTTCACATCACCCCGTGATGCCATCACAAAATAATCGCTGAAAAACATCTGAACTAACACACGTAAAACAACCATGACCATCAAACCTTCGCTTCTCGCCCTGATGGCGGCGGGTTCCGTGTTCTCCGGAGCCATTCCCTCCTCGGCCGCCCCCTCCGCAGAATCCCCCGAACAAAACGCTGCGCGCCTGAAGTGGTTCAATGAGGCGCGCTTCGGTATGTTCATCCACTGGGGAGTCTATGCCGTGCCGGCCGGAGTCTGGCAAGGCAAGGAGATACCCGGGATCGGCGAATGGATCCTTAAGAACGGGAAAATCCCCCTTGAGACCTACAGGGGCTTCGCCAAGGATTTCACCGCCGCAAACTACGATCCCCAAGCTTGGGCGGATCTCGCCAAAGAGGCCGGCATGAAATACGTAGTCATCACCTCGAAGCACCACGATGGCTTCACCTTGTATGACTCAGCCGTCAGCGAGTGGGATGCTGTGAACGCATCCGGCGCCAAACGCGATTTGCTCGAACCCCTTGCCAAGGCGGTGCGCGGCAACGGCTTGAAATTCGGCCTCTACTATTCGCAGGCCCAGGACTGGACTCATCCTGGCGGCGCAATCATGGGCAACAAAGCGAACCTACCCGGCTGGGATCCGGCTCAAACCGGTGATTTCGCCACTTATATCAATACCATCGCCGTGCCCCAGACTCAGGAAATCCTCACCCGCTACAAGCCCGACATCCTCTGGTGGGACACCCCGTCCAACATGACGCCCGCGTTCGCCATGCCACTCAACGATCTGCTTCAGCAAGTGCCGGGCATCATCAGCAATGATCGACTCGGCGGTGGATACAAGGGCGACACCAAGACCCCGGAACAACACATCCCACCGCGCGGTTATCCCGGCCAGATGTTCGAAGTCTGCATGACCATGAACGACACCTGGGGCTTCAAAAAGAATGACCACAACTGGAAAAGCGTCACCCAGATCCTCCACAACCTCTCCGACATCTCCAGCAAAGGCGGCAATTTTCTCCTCAACATCGGACCGACCGCCGATGGCTCGATCCCGCCGGAAAGCGTGGAGCGCCTGAAATCCGTCGGCCAATGGATGAAGGCGAACGGCGAGGCAATCTACGGCACGGAAGCCAGCCCCTTTGCCCGTCGTCTTTCCTGGGGTCGCGTGACCCGCAAGACCGCGGGCGACAAAACCACGCTCTATCTCCACATCTGGGATTGGCCGGAGGATGGAAAACTGCTGCTTCCCACCCTCAAGGAAACTCCCGTTTCCGCCCGCGTTCTCACCACCGGGCAGGAAATTAAA
Organism: uncultured Luteolibacter sp.; assembly: GCA_964425095.1. Taxonomy (GTDB): domain Bacteria; phylum Verrucomicrobiota; class Verrucomicrobiia; order Verrucomicrobiales; family Akkermansiaceae; genus Luteolibacter. The sequence goes on along the minus strand of CAYRLT010000508.1, from coordinate 22,189 downwards.
TCCAGCTCCACCGGAGATGGTCTGGTCGTAAGCCTGCCCGGCAAAGCTACTGATCCGATCGTTTCCGTGGCGGTTCTGGAATTCGATCGTCCGCTGACCATCACGCAGCAACCGTTCATCACCGCCGATGCGGATGGCAACATCCAGCTCGATGCTTTTTCCGCCGACCTCCACGGTGGCTACACCGGCACGATCAAGGTGGAAGGTAACGGCGATGCCGCCTATCTCACCCATTGGCTCGACCCTAACTGGCGTATCGAATACGTGATCAGTCCGCCCACTGCCAAAAAATGGCAGGTTGAGGCAGAAGTCATCGCTCCCGCAGCAGTCGAGCTGTTAGTCAAATCCGGCAAGAAGGAAACCAAGGTCCCGGTAGTCGCCACCGGCGACGACAAGACCTACAAGACGGTTTCGCTCGGAACCATCGATCTGCCAGCCGGACAAACTTCGTTCGAATTCAAAGGCGTTGGCCAAGGATGGAAGCCCATCCAAATCCGCAAGGTGACGCTCAAACCGGCGAAGTGAGGGTGCAGCGTCTTCATCCAACTCAAAGCATAGGCGCTTCCCACACCGAAGATTTCCCTTTATGCATGGGTCGTGCTGCGCTCGCTTCGATTGATGGATTTCCGCTGTTTCAAGGCCTTGGACCTCAATGTCCCAGATGCCGGTGCTATTCTGGTCGGCGAGAACGCGCAGGGTAAAACCTCGGTGTTGGAAGCCATCTGCGCCCTCATCCGCCTGCACTCGCCGCGCACCCACCGGATGGCCACGCTGGCTCGCATTGGCAGCAGCGGATTTGGCATCGCGGGCGACCCATGGGAATGCGATCGGCAGGTGCGCCACTCGCGCGAGGGCCTGATTTTAAAGGTCGGCGATGAATCCCGCGCCAACCGCAGCGCCTACCTGGAGGACGGCGGACTCGTCGTCTGGATGGGCAACGAGGACCTCGAACTCATTCGCGGCCCCGGCGAGGGACGCCGGCATTATCTGGATTTTATCGGCGCGCAAATCGATGCCAACTACCGCCGCTCATGGTCGCGTTACCGCCGCGCTCTGCGGGCCAAAAACCTGTTGCTCAAAGAAGGTCGGACGCGCGATGCGGAAATCCTCTCCTACGAGGAAATCCTCGTCGAACACGGCACCGTGCTTATGGAAACCCGCGCCCGTCTGATCGAGGAACTCTCACCGCTTGCCGCCGCCGCACAACTCGCCGTCAGCGGCAGGCATGAGCCGCTCACCTTGCAATACCTGCCCGCCAGCGGCCCGGATCTTCGCGAATCCATGCTCCAAGCGCGTGAGCGCGAAACCCGCTTGCGCCAATCCGTCGTCGGTCCGCACCGCGATGATCTTGCCCTACGCCTCCACGGCATGCCCGCCGCAGACTACGCCAGTGAAGGCCAGCAACGCACCATTGCCCTCGTCCTCAAGCTTGCCCAAGGGCAATTGCTGGCTTCGCGTGGAGGCAAAACTCCGATCTACCTCATGGATGATATCTTCGGCGAGCTCGATCCCAGCCGCCGCAACGCGCTCATGTCCCATCTCCCGCCAAACGCCCAAAAGTGGATCACCACCACTCACCTCGATTGGCTCAAGGAAACGCCGAAACTCTCGGAAATCGGCCGATTCACAGTGAACGCCGGGAGCTGCTCACCGTCTGGTAATTGACGTTCATTCGCTTGAATCGGTCATTTCGTCCCTATTGCATGAATTTCGCTCATGCATGGAACAGAAAATGCTGCTTACTGCACATGTTTCGATACCCATTTCTCAAAACTCATCATGCCATTATCGCTGTCACAACTCTTGGAACCTTGATTTGCCGGGCCGAAGAGGTCTCTCCCCCCACCGTGGACTCCGGCCATACGGCATGGATCTTGGTGGCCACCGCATTAGTTCTATTCATGACGATGCCGGGGCTGGCGTTATTTTATGGCGGACTCGTGCGCGGGAAAAACCTACTTTCGGTGATGGCTCAATGCGCGGGCATTGCCTTCATGGCGTCGCTGCTGTGGGTAGCCGGACTCTACAGCCTGGCATTTAAGGGCGACGGCGGCTGGATCGGAAATCTGGACGCGGCATTTCTCCAGGGCATCACTCCGGACACTATCGCCCCAGGCACCAAGCTACCCGAAACCCTGTTCGTGATGTTTCAAATGACCTTCGCGATCATCACCCCCGGCCTCTATGTCGGCGCGGTGGTGGAGCGCATGAAATTCGGGGCCATCATGATGTTTTCGGCACTGTGGCTGGCCGTGGTTTACACCCCCGTGACGCATTGGGTTTGGGGCGGCGGCTGGATGCAGGACATGGGCGTCAAGGATCTGGCTGGCGGCATCGTCGTCCACGCCACCGCAGGCGTCTCCGCATTGGTCCTCGCGATCATTTTAGGAAAACGTCAGGGCTTCCCCGAACATCCACATCCTCCCCATAACCCAGGCATGGTGTTCGTAGGCGCCGCCATGCTATGGGTCGGCTGGTTCGGCTTCAATGCCGGCAGCCAGCTCAGCGCAGGTGGAAATGCCGGAATGACGATGCTGGTGACTCATCTATCCGCCTGCGCCGCCGCCCTCGTTTGGTGCCTGCTGGAACGCTTGCGCAATGGCAAGGCCGGCCTCGTCGGCATGGTCACCGGCCTCGTCGCCGGATTGGCAACCATCACCCCTGCTTCCGGCGATGTGGGACCGATGGGCGCAGTGGCAATCGGCTCGCTGGCGTCAGTAGTCTGCTATTTTTCCGTCAGCCTGATTCGCGAGAAACTCCACATCGATGATTCACTCGATGTCTTCGCAGTCCATGGCGTCGGCGGTATCCTGGGAACACTTCTATTGGCATTTTTCGGCCAAACCTCGCTCGGTGGCTTGGGCACGGTGAAATCCGCCTCGGTCCAATTCGGAATCCAAGCCACGGGTGTCGGAGTTACAATTCTCTGGTCCGCTGTGGCCACCGTCGCGATCGCGCTGATCGTCAAAGCAACCATTGGCCTCCGGGTCCGCCAAGACCAGGAATTCGATGGCATGGACCGCTCCGAACATGGCGAAAACGCCTACCCAATGGAACCGTGAATGCTTTTGCTTAGCTTCGGTGCGCGGGTTCAAACCCTGCCGCTTCAGCAAGCAATTGCTTCACCTCGGCATCCGTCGTTTGCTCGAAATTCTCATACCATTGGCCGACCGCATGAAAATAGATCGGTCGGATGAGCGTGATCATCTCGTCCACCATCGGCACCAGCTTATCACATGTATCCGCCGCGGCCGTCGGCACCCCGATGACAATCCGCGCCGGTCCTTGTTGGCGGAGTGCCTGTATGGCTGCGCGGATTGTGGATCCGGTGGCGATCCCATCATCAATGAGAATCACGGTCTTATCCTTCACGTCAGGCGATCCCGTGTGACCGCGATAGGCAATCTCACGCCGATGCAACTCCTGCAACTCCGCCGCGGCCGCCCGTTCGATACTTTCGGGCGATATGTTAGCCCCTCGGACAACTTCGTCATTGATCACACGCACGCCGCCGCTCGCGACGGCTCCCATCGCGAGTTCCTCCCAACCGGGAACGCCGAGCTTTCGCACAACCATCACGTCCAACGGCACGTGCAAGCGTTTGGCCACCTCATAGGCCACCGGCACACCGCCACGCGGCAAGCCCAGAACAATGACATCCGAACGGTCGGCGTATTTTCTGAGGGCACCGGCGAGCAATTGACCGGCGTGCACTCGATCCGCAAATATGAGCTGATTCATAGCGGCGCACCTCCATTTTCATCACTTATCATGTGATAGCCAAACCACTCGGCACTGGTGTATGCCACTTCCTCCAGTTTGCCGCGCTCTTCAAAAAGGTGCGTGGCGCCCGGGACGATTCGCAACTCCTTCACGCAGCGAAGCTTGAACAAGGCCTGCTGGTTCAACTGGATCACAACGTCATCGAGTCCACCCACGATCAGCAGCGTCGGCGCTTTAACATTCGGCAGCGCATCGCCCGCAAGATCGGGCCGCCCGCCTCGTGACACCACCGCGGAGATCCTCTCACCCAAAGCCGCAGCCGCCATCAACGCCGCCGCACCGCCGGTGCTCGATCCAAAGTAGCCTAACTTAAGACCGCGCGCTTCGGGCTGATCTTCCAGCCACAACGTGGCACCTAACAAACGATTCGATAGCAATTTGATATCAAAACGGAAAATACCGGTATCCTCGTCTTCTTCCTCTTCATCGTGAGTCAGTAGATCGAATAACAAAGTGCCGATTCCCGCTTCACGCAGAATGCGGGCGACATACTGGTTGCGCGGACTATGCCGACTGCTGCCGCTGCCATGAGCAAACAAAACAACACCCAAGGCTCCGATCGGCACTGCCAGTTCACCATACAAGTCCACGTTGTCGGCGTTAATGGTCATTTCAGGATGCATCACGGAGGATTGAAAAGCATTTGATTTCATGATTCGTAGGTGGGTTCGGGGCTAATCGTCAGGCCGGCATCGCCGGCAAAATCGCGGATCTTTTGCTCACGCTCACGCCGGGCGGTTTCGGTGGAGATGAGATCTTCCGGTTCCGGCGCTTGCGGCAAACCACCTGGTGCCGGACCTTGAATGGATGCGAGCGCCTCCAAATGCAGTCGGTGATCAGGCTGTTGCCGCTCAATACTCTCCAAGGCTTCCTTCGTGTATCGCGTCCATGGGACGACACGCAACCGCGACTCGGGAATCACCTCTCCAGTCACTTCACAAACACCATAAGTTCCGTCAAAGACCCTCTGGATCGCCTCATCCAATTCATAAAGATCATCTTCCTCATGGGACAGAATGGCCAGTGCGAGATTGTGGTCAAACTCATCGGTGGCGCTGTCGGCATCATCCATACTATGGACCTCCAAAGGCTCGGGAAATCCGGCATCTTGCTCCTCACGATTCGCCATCAATGAATCACGAAGAGATCGGAGCTTTCGATAATGCCAATACCACTTCGTGGGCACATGGAGCGCGGCTGGATCTGGATATTTAATCTTCATGGGGATTTGCAGTGCTTTATAATCTGCACTGTTTGGATGCTACCCCCGCTGAGAGTTCTGTAAATTCGCCGTCCCGGATGTTTAGGCTGCGGACTTCTCTCATTCACACTCACGTGAAATCGCCTATGACGGATCACGACGAACCCCAATTCACAAGAAACCGATGTCGGCTATGCTACCACTGCGTTCGCGATTCGGTGGGACACATCCCCTCCCCCCTATTCCCCCCCGCTAGAATGGGAATTGTCCACCCGGTCGCGAACGCCACATGAAACCAATTTCCTTCGCCCCGCCATGCCAGCGGCCGGTGCCGGGGAACAAGTGAGACCGCCGCCGGCAACCAAAAACAACATGAGCCTACTAACCAAATGGAACCCGCTGGGTAAATCCGAAGAACTCGACGTGTGGCGGCCAATCACCCGCTGGGATCCGCTACGCGAGATGGAAGAACTGATGCGAGGCATGCAACGTTCATTCGCTCTTCGGCCACAAGGTGCTGAAGAATCCATGACCCTTGCCGGTTGGACTCCATCCGTGGATATCGGTGAAAATGAAAAAGAATTCGTCGTCAAAGCCGAACTCCCGGAAGTCAAAAAAGAGGACATCAAGGTCAATGTCGAAGATGGAACACTCTGCATCAGCGGCGAACGCAAGGTGGAAAAAGAAGAGACCGACATGAAATTCCACCGTGTAGAACGCGCTTATGGTCGATTCGAACGTTCGTTCAGTCTGCCTGATCAGGCCGACGCTGACAAAATCACTTCGGAATACAAGGATGGTATCCTTACCGTTCATCTTCCGAAGAACCCCTCCATCAAACCAGCGGTTCATCAGATTCCCGTGCACTGAATAATCCTCGAATGTGCGCAAAGCCATAACACACGCGCACGTTCGAAATCGCAGGGTGGGTGTCGATTGTATCGACGCCCACCCTTTTTTTGACACCTTTATGAGAGCTCAGCCGTCAAAAACGATCCGCCTATTTCTTTGCTGCGATGTGATGACCGGACGGGGCATCCATCAGATATTGCCATCCCCTGGGAATCCGGAATCACATGAATCTGGAAGAAGATTATGCGATTGCCGCCTCCGCCAACAATTCATGATACTGTGATGAACTCCATGACTCGGCGGTATTATCAGGACTTTTGTAATCGATCAACGGGCGAGCCAGCATGGCTTCGTATTGATCCATGTAATGGCGTGCCACCTGCTCGTGGGAAAACTCCCGCTTGCTTTCAACCATGATCCGCCGGATCTCACGCTCGCGAATCCATGCGGGTTGTTTGAAGAATTCGACTGCACGATCGATTCCCCAGCGGAGCCCGCCGGAGTCATAATCTTCAAACCTGAAACCATTTCCCGTCGACGCATCCAAATCGAGCGGACGTACAGTGTCATACAACCCGCCCGTGGCACGCGCCACCGCCAGTGTCCCGTAAATCGGAGCCACCATTTGAGGCAAGCCACAGGGTTCGAACAACGAGGGCATGATCATGAAATCCGAGCCTGCATACGCCAAGCGGGAAAGTCCTTCATCAAACCCCCAAATCGCCACCCGATTACCGAGTCTGAATTCATGCACGATCCGATGAAACCAAATTTGATGGGGCCCATCCGCCACCACCACGATTTGAAGACCACTTTGATCGTGATCCATAATCACACGGTGAAGGATGTCCGACAGTAATTGCGGTCCTTTCTGCTGTGGATCTAACCGAGATGGCCAGAAAAAGATCGGAGCATCCGGATTCACTTCAAGTCCAAGCCTTTTTTGAAGCTCCGCTTTGTTGGCAGCTTTCCCGCTCGCGGAATCATCGGGCCCATAGTTCCGGACCAATGCGGAATCGGATATCGGATCATAAGAAGCATCCGGTGCATTCAAAATCCCGGCGGCACAGCCAGCTACATATTTATTTCGGACCTCCGCCCGCACAGTCTCCGACACCACTGGATGTTGGCCATCAACAATCTCCCATAAAAAACGGGGGCTCACCGTATTGATGAAATGCGCGGAAAATATACCGGATGTCAGCATATCAACGGATAAATCCGAGCGGGCCTGTTCATAGCCATGCGATGGAATTCCGTTGAAAAACAGATTCATCCAGAACTCCGCCGCATCAATCCCGCTTTCCTCGATATTCACCAACGGCACATCTCGGGTGTGGATGTTATGAATTGTGAAGATGCTCTTGATCCCTCGCCGCTTGGCCATCGCCGGAATCAGCCCGGTCATCCAGTCATTGCAATGGATCAAATCCGGTTTCACCAGCGGGATGATGTGGTTGATCACCTCGCGTTGGAATGCGAGTGCGATCCGCATGGATTCATCATGATATCCACTGTAAACTTGCTCCCTGTAATAGAAAATTCGGTCCTGAGCCAAATGAATCCGCGCATCGGGAAGCACCTCATGGTATTTCCTTAACTCCGTCTCATGCAGATGAAAAATGCTACCGTTGAATAAGCGCCGATAGTTTGGCAAAGCGACGTGAACATCGGCTCCCTGAGAAACCAACGCAGAGATTAACGCGGCCGAAACATCCGCAAGGCCGCCAGCCTTCGCCGCAACACATTGCGCGCTGCTTCCCATCTCTTCGGGAAGATAACTGATTTCCGGAGTGACCAATAGAATCCGCGGTGTCCGAAAATCAGTTTTAGTGTTCATTTTTGCTTATGCCAGTTGGTTTTCCCCACGAAAAAACCAGGCTGGAATCGCGCGATTCCGGTCAGCACAAGGCAGTGGTCGGACATGGCATTTCGGATGGATGCTTTACCTTAGACTTTCCAACCGTGATTTGTGAATCCGTTGGTTTGATGATCCTCTATGAGTGATCCTAGCAACCCCATGTACGGAATCTCACTAGATCCTAGCAAACGAACGCCTCAAAAAACCTGTCAAATCAATCCAGCAACTCGCCGTAATGCTTGCGGGCCAGAGATAACGAAAGATCAAGAATCCCCTGACTGCGTGTGTGGCGAAGCGCCTCATCCGACATGGCGGCGCACTCGGCGTGACTCAACGAACGAATCGCTTGGCCTACCCCTGAAACTTGTTGCGGGCCGACGGAAAGTTCTTCGACTCCCAAGCCAATGAGCAGCGGCGTAAGGCGGATATCACCCGCCATTTCACCACAGATCCCAGTCCAAATGCCATTGTCCGTGGCCGCGTCGATGGTGCGTTTGATGAGACGGATGACCGCCGGATGAGTCGGCCGATAAAGATCCGCGACGTGCGGATTCACACGGTCCACCGCGACGGTGTATTGAATAAGATCGTTGGTTCCGATTGAGAAAAAATCAACTTCGGGCGCGAGCATGTCGGCACACAGAGCGGCGGCGGGAACCTCGATCATGACGCCGACGGGGACGTTGGGATCGAATGCGATTCCCTCTTTCTCCAGCTCATCCATGCAGCGGCGCACCATTTCCTTCGAGCGCCAGACCTCTGACAAACCCGAAATCATGGGAAACATCATAGCCACTTTACCAAAGGCGCTCGCCCGGAGAATCGCACGGATTTGCTCGCGGAACATAGCCGGGCGCGCCAGCGAAACCCGGATGCCACGCCAGCCCAAAAAGGGGTTAGGCTCGGGTTCCGTCAAAGGCTCCACCGGGAGTTTGTCGCCCCCCGCATCCAATGTCCGGATGATCACACTGTGAGGTGCCATTTCCCTCGCGACTCTTGCATAACACTCGGCTTGATGGTTCTCGTCAGGCATTTCCTCACCATTATTGAGGAGCAAAAATTCCGTCCGATAGAGGCCAATGCCCTTCGCCCCGCTGCGTTTCACCAGCGGCAGTTCTTCGACGATCTCGATATTCGCGGAGACCGTGATGGCACGACCATCGATGGTTTCAGTGGCGGCACCACGTTTGGCTTCGAGTTCACTGCGGACTTTGGCCTTTTCGTCGCTGAGTTTGCGGTAGCGTTCCAGCGTTTCCGGCGTGGGATGCAGGATGAGTTTTCCACTATAACCATCGAGAATCGCCGGAGCGAGAGCCAGCACTTCGATCACAGCCCCCTCAAGACCAACCACCGCCGGCACACCAAATGCCCTAGCCAAAATCGCGGTGTGCGAGTTCACGCTGCCCTGCTCGGTCGCCAAACCCAGGACATGGCGGCGGTTCATCGAGGCCGTATCCGATGGCGCAAGATCGTAGGCGACCAGGATATGTCGGTCATCGGGCCCCTGATGACGTGCTTCGCTATCAGGTGAAAAATTGCGCAATACCCGCTGAGCCACATCCTCAATGTCCGCCGTGCGCTCGCGCAGATACGGATCCGGAATCCGGCGCATCGCCTCGAGGAAATTCTGCATCACGGCGTAAAACGCGTATTCCGCATTCTGCAAGCGATTCTCGATGGCCGTCAGCACCCGTCCGACCACGGCGCGGTCCTCGATCATCATCACGTGTGCCTCAAAAATGCCGCTTTCGTTTTCTCCGGAAAGGTCCTCCAGGCGGCTTTGAAGCTCAAGCAATTGGCGCTTGGTGATTTCAATGGCCTGCCGAAACCGGTCCTGTTCGCGCGCAACCTCGGATTCCTCAATCTGATACACCTCCGGCGCGGAAAACCCGCGGGCAATCACGTGCACCGGAGCGATGGCGATTCCCGGAGATGCGGGGATCCCCTCATAGATGACTTCTGACTCGGTTCCGGGCTTCGACATGGACTTTGACTTGGGGCACCCTGATTCCATCGAAGAATCCAATCAAGACGCAATTTCCGGCGTTTTTCCGCGCTCCATAAGGAATTCTCCACATCGTCTCGCTCGCCTCTTGCCGCGGGCTCGGAACCTGCTTTCATTTCCGCTCTTCACCGCCCATGACGCATCATCTCGACACCATTTCCCGGGAAACCGGTATTTCGCTTTCCTCCGTTTCCTCCACCGCCAAACTTCTCGCCGAAGGTGGCACGGTCCCATTCATTTCCCGCTACCGGAAGGAACAAACCGGCTCACTCGACGAGGTCCAAATCACGACCATCCGCGACCGCATGCTCCAACTTGCGGAACTCGATTCCCGCCGCGGCACCATCCTGAAGTCGCTCGAAGAACGCTCTCTGCTCAGCCCGGAGCTGAAGAAAAAAATCGACGGGGCCACAACGATTACCACCCTTGAGGACATCTTCGCCCCCTTCCGCCCGAAGCGCCAGACGCGCGCCACCAAAGCGATCGAGCGCGGCCTCACACCATTGGCCGACTGGCTGCTAGAAAACCAGCACGCCGACCCTGCGGACGAATCCGCCAAGTTTGTAGATGTGGAAAAAGATGTACCCACCGCCGAGGACGCGCTGGCCGGTGCCCGCGATATCATCGCCGAACGCGTGGCAGATGATGCCGCGCTGCGCGGTCGCGTCCGCTTGATTTATGAGGAGGAAGCGACGGTTTCCTCCAAGATCATGTATGGCAAGGATGGGGAGGTGGATGCACAGAAATTTCGCGATTATTTCGAATGGAGCGAGCCATTCAAATCCATCCCTTCTCACCGGATGCTCGCCATCCGCCGTGGCGAAAAAGATGGTTTCCTGCTGATGCGCGTCGATGTGCCACTCGAACGCGTCTGCTCACAAGCCTTGCCAGAGTGGGTGAAATCCTCCGGCCCGGCCGCCAAACAAGTTGCCCAAGCCACTGAAGACGGCTGCAAGCGTCTGCTCATGCCATCGATGGAAACCGAAGCCCGCCTGATGGCTAAAAAGCGCGCCGATGAGACCGCAATCCAGGTGTTTGCTGAAAACCTCCGCGAACTCCTGCTCGCCTCGCCACTCGGTGAGAAACGCTTGTTAGCCATCGACCCCGGTTTCCGCACCGGTTGCAAAACCGTGGTGCTCGATCGCTCCGGCAAGCTACTCCATCACACCGTGCTGCACGCCACCGCAGGTTCGAACAACCAACTCTATGAAGCGGCAGTGGAGGTCACCACACTGGTCAAAAAGCACGACATCGAAGCGATCGCCATCGGCAATGGCACTGGCAGCCGTGAGACCGAAGCGTTCATCAAAAAACTCAAACTCCCCTCCTCCATTCCGCTGGTGATGGTCAATGAAAGCGGTGCTTCGATCTACTCCGCGTCGGATGTGGCGCGCGAGGAATTCCCCAACGAGGATGTCACCGTGCGAGGAGCGGTTTCCATCGGCCGCCGCCTGATGGACCCGCTGGCGGAATTGGTGAAACTCGATCCGAAATCCATCGGCGTGGGACAATACCAACACGATGTCGAACAGCGGGCGCTCAAAACCAGCCTCGATGACACCGTCGTTTCCTGCGTGAACGCCGTAGGCGTGGAACTCAACACCGCCTCGAAACAATTACTCTCCTACGTCTCCGGGCTCAACTCATCACTCGCCGAAAACATCATTGCCTGGCGCAATGAAAACGGCGCCTTCCAATCACGCGAGCAACTCAAGAAAGTCCCACGCCTCGGCGAAAAAGCCTTCGAACAAGCAGCCGGATTCCTCCGCGTGCGCGGCGGCGGACATCCACTCGATTCCTCAGCCGTCCACCCGGAACGCTACTCACTCGTCGAACAAATGGCGGCGGACATCGGCTGCAAAGTGGACGATTTATTAGCCAATGAAATCGCCCGCAAAAAAATCGATCTAAAAAAATACGTCAGCCCGGAAGTCGGCCTGCCCACCTTGCAGGACATCCTCGGTGAGCTATCCAAACCCGGCCGCGATCCTCGCAAACAATTCGAATTATTCTCCTTCCAAGAAGGCGTCGAGAAACCAGCCGATCTCCAAGTTGGCATGAAACTTCCAGGCATCGTCACCAACGTCACCGCCTTCGGTGCCTTCGTCGATGTCGGCGTCCATCAGGACGGACTCGTCCACGTCAGCCAGCTCTCCGATCAATTTGTTAGAGACGCGTCGGAAGTGGTGAAAGTAGGGCAAAAAGTCCAGATCACGGTGATGGAGGTGGACCTCAAACGCAACCGGATCGCGCTTTCCATGAAATCCAATCCGGATCTCGACAGCGCACGCCGCTCGGCCCCCGGCGATCGCGATGCCCCCCCTCAGTCAAACCGCAATCTTCGGCCACCCGCAGGCACAGGCCCCGCCACAGCTCCAACCAATGATTGGTTTTCCCAAGCCATGCAGAACGCAAAGAAGAAATAAGACCGGTCTTACTCCTCTCCGCCCACCGCATCGTCACCATAGAAGCTCTTAATATATCCGAATTCGACAAGCGTGTCCTGCCATGGAGCGATGACGTTCGGATCGCGAAAAATGCGGGACGCCATGGCCAACCATTCCTCAGCCTTGACCAGATTCTTGTCATCATATGCCAAGGCGGCCTTGGCATAGTAGTGAAATGGCGAATCATCGAGGAAATCATATTTCTCTGAAAGCACGATCACATCATTGGTCTTCCCGAGTTTTTTCTTACATAGAAGAATTTTAAACTCTACCAAACGCCCGAGGGCGATATTGGAAGGCGGAATCAATTTCAGGACTTTTTCAAAAGCATCCAGAGCCTTCTGCCACTCTTTGGTCACGAAATACACCTCGCCAATATTAAAGTCGATACTCGGGTTATCCTTTGAGAGCGCAGCGGCCTGATCGAACTCAGCGAGCGCCTTGTCAAAGGCTCGCATTTCTACATAACAACTACCTCGCAAATTATGAATCTCCGGACTTTCCCTGAAAATCGCTGAGGCCTTTTCGAGTTCGTCGAGCGACTCAAAAATCCGCTTTTGTTGGAAAATTCGGTTGGCCTCGCTAAAGTGTTTGATGAAATTCTTGCGACTTTCCTCCGGAAGATTGAGGAAGGCCTGCTGATTGGCAAGCAAGGGCGCGGTCTCGGCCGCCGGTGCTTGATTAATCGGTGGTGCCTTATCTTGGGCAGCAAGAGGCGTGATCAGAAAGAGTAACGAATATAAGGCTCTGGCTTTCATGGGGAGTGGTAAGGAGAGGACGCTAGCCGGAAAATTCACAGACCGCAAGCCCACCGCGATTTTTCATGTCGGAGGGGAAATGCTGCGCCTCCGACTTTCACTTCCCCACGCATATCCGAAAATCTTTCTGCCGTCGCAAATCTTTCTACTTGCAGAAGCGGTCCGATTCACGTTTGTTCCCAAGAACACTGTTCAAAAAACATGCAACCCGAACTCACACAACGCCAAAAAGAAATCCTCGCCTATCTCCGGATGTCACAGCGAAAAATGGGAATCATCCCCTCGACCCGTGAAATTCAACATTACTTCGGCTTCGCCAGCCAAACCGCCGCCATGAGCCACCTCCGCGCGCTCGAGCGCAAGGGCGTGATCCAGCGACTGCCCGGCAAGGCGCGGGCCGTCATTTTTCCCGAAGATTTGGATCGTGGCGATATCGTCGATGTTCCGATCTACGGCAGCATCGCCGCTGGCATGTCCCAAGATGCTGAACCGGAGCAAGAAGGCAGCGTGGCAGTGGACGTCTCTGCCCTCGGAATCCCCCGCCACGCCCGGACTTTCGCCCTCAAAGTGCGTGGCAATTCGATGATCGATGCCCATATCTGCAGCGGCGACACCGTGATTCTAGAATTCCGGGAACCCCGCAAAGGCGACATTGTTGCGGCCCTGATCGATGGGGAAACCACTCTCAAACGCTACCTCGTCACCAAGGGGCAGCCATTCCTCCGCGCGGAAAACTCCGATTTTCCCGATTTGATTCCCGCAAGAGAGCTCGTCATTCAAGGAGTGATGGTAGCGCTGCTCCGGCACGCCGCCTGAACCTTTTACTGAAAACAGATTCAGACATTTCGAGTTCTTTCGGATTTTCCTGCAATCTCCGTGAAATTGCATGGCCACTTGTGGCACGGGCGTCGCCGCCATCCCTTTTGTAACTCATTCTCTATGCAACGAAGGCCAATGCGAGAGCCCCGAGTGCATTCATGGTTTTGCCTCGGCAGGTGATGGTTTTCGGATGATTCCGAAGGCCTGTTGGGTGCGATACTTGGCAAGCGCGCAATCGGTTTCGATCCTGAAAACCGCCAGACCTGCGCTCGCCAAGCCCACCGGAGTCACGATCAAATCGTAGCTTTTCCCCTCTTCGATGGGTTTCATCTCCAGCTTGAAATCCTCGGATGACGATTTTGCATCAATAACCCGTATGGGGCTCGTGTGATTCATTGTGATTCGAATCGTCTGCGGTTCCGCCTTGCCGCCGATCTCCCACTTGACACTCTTCGGCTCAAGAGAAATCAGCACCGGTATATGTACCCGCACGGTAAGTGACAATGAGGGTTGATCGTCGGGATCGTTATCAAGCCATATGGCCACCACCTTGTCCACGGTGCCGGAAAAGTTTCCCATGTCGAACTCCGCGCGGATCAAGCCGGACTCGCTTGGTGCATACTGGAGTTTGCCATCCTTGATTTTCACCGCGATGCAGGAACACGTTGGGTTCACCTTGGCGACAGTGATCGATTTATCAGTGCGATTGGTGAACTCGAATTCGGCCGTCACGATCTTAGCATCCGCCGGAGCATGGATCTCCTTAAGGGTGGCCGGAAAATCCAATCCGGCTTGAACAAATGCCATCAGGGCGAACCAGAGACTGCATATAAATTTCATAACAGCAGCTTACTTACCCGATTTTTGCTCCTGCACAAGGGCAACTGCAATGATCAATCGGCCGCCACGCCATTCAGGACCGAGGACGTAAAGCGGCAGATCGAATTCAAGCCGAGCATCGGTTTTTACGGTCTTATTCCGACCGAGCCAAAGTTCGAGATCAAGGACGGCTGTCTGTTGGGTTGGCTTTCCCTGCGCCTCAAACCTGACCATGACCTCATCGGAAGGCTTCAAGGGCTGCGCCCAACTCTCATAACTCCTCAACAAAGCCTGAGTATCCTGGCCGAGTATCCGGTAAGTCATGAAACGAAGCTTCTCCTCTTTGCGCAAACGTTCCGCGGTTTCCTGCGGGACGGTGGCCGTTTTCTCGCCGGCTGCCTTGGCATCGCCATTGGTCGCATAATAAACCGTCACGCTCACCAATCCGATCTTCTCCTTACCCGGGTCTTCCTTGCCCAAAGCGATTCCAGCCATGGCAACACCAAGACACACAACCATCCATTTTGCGGCGATCATAAGTCGGGAATCCCCTCCGGTTCGGTTCCCGCCGTGGCATCAATGTCACGCAGCGTTGGCGACTCAGCGGTGGCTGAAAAATCCATCGAATCCGGGATGGCATCCACCCCGTCCAAGACAATGACTGTGGCGGAAGCATCCAAACTCGTGAACCACTCCGCTTTCACACCACTCTCTGGAGTGTATAAAATCCGATCGACCGGAATCGCTTTGGGTGCTCCAGAGACATCGATATCGACGAGATCCGAGCGATGATCGGACGTTTTAACCCCCAGTAGAAAGGTGAATGCCATGCCTACGCAAGCCGCTAGCGGGAAAAGCACCGCATTCCAAGAAATCCAGCGGACCGTGACCGGCATTGGCTCGTGAGCCGGCTCGCGGATCACCCGGGCAATGCGGGCGTTGAAAAACTCGGCGTAGGGCGGCTCCTGATGCGCAGGGATTGCCCCCGCTATCATTACACGCCAGCGCCGGGTTTCCTCACGCGCGGCGAGCGAGTCAGTATCATTCCCAAAACAAGCCTCAGCAGCGGCGAGTTCATCACCCTGCAATTCATCATCCAGCCACAAGGCCAACATGGTTTCATCGCATTTCGTATTCATGTTTCAGCATGGTTTGGAGTTTTTGGCGGGCGTAAAACAAGCGGCTCATCACAGTGCCGATCGAACAGTCCATCACGACCGCTATTTCCTTGTAGGCCAACCCCTGAACATCTTTCAAAACGACCACTTCACGGTGCTCAGCGGACAATTTCGCAAGCGCGGCCTCGATCTTTTCGCGGAGCTCACCGGCAGCCATCGTCTCATCCGGCGATTCACCTCCGGACGGAGTCGTGAACGATCCGGAATCAATCCGCTCCCGTTCGAAAATCTCATCATTGAATTCGCCTGCGCTCTCGATCTTGCGCTTCCGCGTCCAGTCATAGACCACGTTGTGGGCGATCCGATAAAGCCACGTCGAGAACCGCGCCCTAGCCTCAAAGCGGGGCAGCGCGTTCCACGCCTTAATGAAAACCTCTTGTGAGAGATCCCAGGCGTCGGCTTCCTGATGAATCATGTTGCGGATCATGGCGAAAATTCGTCCTCGATGGCGGGTCACCAACGCATCGTAGGAACCGAGAT
Organism: uncultured Luteolibacter sp.; assembly: GCA_964425095.1. Lineage (GTDB taxonomy): Bacteria > Verrucomicrobiota > Verrucomicrobiia > Verrucomicrobiales > Akkermansiaceae > Luteolibacter. The sequence continues at coordinate 5,986 of CAYRLT010000508.1, read as the reverse complement.
CCCCTTGCTGCGCCAGCGCAACCAGCCGGAAATCATCATCCAGATCATCGTTTGATGCGTCCGGCTCGACGGAACCGACAGGTACTCGCGCCACATTCGACGGATCATCTCTGGATTTATTCATCGTTTGCGGGAAAATTTTCACCGGGTCGCCGGATCGCCGTGCCAGACTGCCCTTGCCGAGCTTCGCGTGCAACTCGGAATCGCCAAACGGGGAACAACACGCAAGGACGAGTTCCATACGCACATGTCCGGGCTCATCCGGCGGAATGCGTCCGGGTTGTTTTGATTTTCCTTACCACTGCGGCAATCCCCGTGATGAATGAAGACAGTCGACGTGCGGAGTTTTGGCGGATTCAGTGATCACCGGAGTCGCTTCACAAGTTCCGCTTCGTCAATCACTTCCACCCCCAGCTCGCGGGCCCGCTTCAGCTTGGTGCCGGCTTCGACTCCTGCCACGACGCAGGTCGTTTTTGAGCTCACCTCGTTCGCCACCGTTGCTCCGGTTTCGATCAATCGGCTCGTCACCTCCGCCCTCGTCCAACGCGTGAGGGTGCCGGTCACGACCACAATTTGACCCTGAAAAATGCCACCCGATTTCTCAGCCTCATCCCATTTTCCACCCATTCCCAACGTGGAAAGCGCAGTCAATTCGGCGGCAACATCGTCACGTCGCAAATAAGCATACAACTCGCGTGCGGCGGTTTCTCCCATGTCCGCATCCCGCCGGAAACTCGACTCATCCGCTTGTATCAACTGTTCAAAACTCGGCATGTCCTGAACCAAACGTTTCGCAGTGCGCATCCCGACGCCCGGAAATCCCAACCCATAAATCAAGCGCGCTCCGTCAGTCCGCTCTATGATCCGGCTTGCAGTAACCGCCGCGATCACTTTCTCCGCCGTGCGAGCTCCCATGCCCGGCAAGCCCGCCCACTCAGTGGCTTGCATCCGATAGAAATCCGCCGGTCCACGCATCAATCCGCTGGCCACCGCCGCCTCCAATGCCGCAGGCCCCACGCCACGAATATCCATCGCCGCTGGTGATGCAAATTGCGCCAGCCGCCGCACAATCTGAGCCGGGCAACCACGATTTCCGCAAAGCAGCACCGCCACATCGGCCTCACGTTTTAACCGACTCTTACAAGCAGGACAGTTTTCCGGAACCACACACACGACCTCCTCCCCGGTGCGTTTGCCTAAATCCACTCCGGTAATTGCAGGAATGATTTCACCCGCTTTGACCACCCACACCCAATCGCCGATGCGTAGATCTTTCCGCGCGATTTCCCCCGCGTTGTGCAAACTCGCCCTAGCCACCTTTGATCCGCTGATCGTCAACGGCGCAAGTTCCGCCACCGGCGTCACCGCGCCGCTGCGCCCGACCTGCCAGGTGATCCCTAACAGCTGAGTGGCCGATTGTTCCGGCGCAAACTTACGCGCCACCGCCCAGTGCGGCGCGCCCGGTGCGAGACCGAGCACTTCCTGATCCACCGTGCGCTCGACCTTGATCACCACACCATCTGTCGGCACGCCTTGTTTCGCGCCAATTGCCCGGACATCCATCACCGACTTCTGCAAATCGGCAACGCCCGTCGCCATCCGATCCGCCGCCACCACAGGCAGCCGCCATTCGATCAGCTGGCGTCGGAAATCCGCCAATGTCGCCGGCCGCGTCGCAGTCGGACTCCATGCGCCCCAACCATAACAAACCAAGGACAAATCTTTCGCGGCCTCCGCATCCTGCGCCCGCAACAATCCCACCGCCGCATTGCGCGGATGGTTAAGTTCATCCTCTCCCGCTGCGGCACGAGCAGTGTTGACACGTTTGAAATCCGCCAGCGTCATAAAAATCTCCCCGCGCAACTCCATCACCTCCGGCCCACTCCATTCTTCCCCTTCCGCCACGAGTCGCTCGACGATTCCGGAAACCCGCTGCCGCACATTGGCCGTTAGGTCGTCGCCCGCAACACCATCACCACGCGTCACCGCCCGCACCAATTGCCCGCGTTCATAGGTCAAACTCACCGCCAAACCATCATATTTCGGCTCCACGCGCAATTGCACGTCACCGCGCCCTAACTTCGCCTCCACCCGCGCCACGAATGCCGCCACTTCCTCGTCCGAATAGGCCTTGGCCAAACTTTGCATCGGCTCCCGATGGCGATAGGCTGCATAATCACCGGTCCGATCATCTCCCACAGCAACGCCATCCACTGACTCACCAGTCCGCTCCTCCAACTCCTTCAACTTGATTTTCAACGCATCATACTCCACATCGCTGATCGCCGGCGCAGCCTTGCGGAAATACAACTCGTCATGTCGCGCAATCTCACGCCGCAGTTCCAATAATTGGGTGTGCTCCGCCTCCGAACCATGCGCGAAACCACAACCTAGAATTGCAATAATTCTAACGACAAACCAAAAACCATTAAATTTACGCGTTTTTTTCATCATGATAGACATCCAATTTTCCCTGAAAAGTTATTCACCAAAAAACCAAAAGATACGAGAAAAACTTGATAGTCTGATATGAATTCTGGCCTAAAAGTGATCTAGTGCGGAGCGCTGACTTTAGCCAAATGCCTTTAAGGATTCGCGTTCGGGATCATTGCCCCACCTTGGGATGCGTCGCTTTCACACAGGGAGCGGCGAAACGTGTTCGCCCTGACCATGAGGAGCCAATGGGAAGCGCTTCGCTCACCTCATTGGCTTTTCATGGGCATCGGCGGACGCATACCACAGCGCCTTGGAGCGCTTCGCTTTTTCATTCGCACAGCTTGGATCCGAATACTTAAAGGCATTGGACGTATATCCGACCTTTTTGCACTAACCAATCAAACTCACCCACTTCGCAATCTCCGCCTTGACGTTGGAGATCGAAGGCGCACCCGGATTCGTGCGGGCCGCGAGAGCGGTTTCAAGTGAGAACACATCCTTGGCATCCGGACCGTAGGCGGGATCAATCGCCGCCAAATCAAGCTCGTTCAGCGGCGTCTTTGTCGCAATCGCCACTGCGACCGCTTTTCCGACAAGCTCGTGAGCATGACGAAACGGCACGCCTTTTTTCACCAGATAATCGGCAAGATCCGTCGCAAGTAACATCGGATCGGCCGCGGCAGCGCGGCAGTTTTCTTCGCGCAATTCCATCGCGGAAATCATCTCGGTGTTCACCGCAAGGATCAACCGCAGTGTGTCCACCGAGTCAAACAAGGGCGGTTTGTCTTCCTGTAGGTCGCGGTTGTAAGTGAGCGGCAGGCCTTTGACAGCGATGAGAAGATTCATCAAATTCCCCACCAACCGGCCGGTCTTGCCGCGTGTGAGTTCGCAAACATCCGGGTTTTTCTTCTGTGGCATCAACGACGAACCGGTCGTGTGCGCATCGGAAAGCGAGGCAAACGCAAACTCGGCGGTGCACCACAAAATCAAATCCTCACTCAGCCGCGAAAGATGGACCCCGCAGAGCGAAATCACAAATAACAACTCGGCGATGTAGTCCCGATCCGCAATGGCATCCATCGAGTTGTAGGTCACGCCATCGAAGCCAAGCTCCGCAGCGATGGCGCGGCGGTCGAGATTGATCGTCGAGCCGGCAAGCGCCCCGGACCCGAGCGGGGAAATATTCAACCTCTTGCGCGCATCCACGAGACGGGATTTGTCGCGCTCGAGCATTTCAACGTAGGCCAGGAAATGGTGACCAGCGGTGACCGGTTGGCCGCGCTGCAAGTGGGTGTAGCCCGGAATCACCGTGGCCGCGTATTTTCCCGCGCGGTCGAGCAGGGCGTTTTGCAGTCCGGTCAGTGCCGTTAGAATTCCGTCAATTTCCGTGCGTGCGTAAAGCCGGGTATCGGTCGCCACTTGGTCGTTGCGCGAGCGAGCGGTGTGAAGTTTCGCGCCGGCCGCGCCAATCCGGCGGGTCAGTTCGGACTCGATATTCATGTGGATATCCTCAAGCGACGTCTTGAACTCGAATTTCCCCGCCTCAATGTCCGCGAGAATTTCCTTCAGCCCGAATTCAATCTGAGAAAACTCCTCTTCCGTGAGCAGTCCGATGTTTTTCTGGGCCCGTGCATGGGCGATCGATCCGGCGATGTCGTGAGGGAACAAACGCCAGTCATACGAAATGGATTCGCCGAATTGCTGAACAAGTGACGAAGTATCTTGGGAGAAGCGGCCTTTCCACATAGCGGTTGTGAGCGTTTGAATGAAAATTTACCGCGCGTATTGCGCGACACGGGTGATTTGAACCTGAACCCGGCCAGATGAAACGCGAAAATTTCATGAATCGGCGATCTCTCTTTGCAATTCCTCTATTTTGCAGGATCTCTTCGGCGTGGCGCATCCGTCACCAAACTACCCTAACTCACCATCATGACCCAAATCGTCCCCTTGATCAGCTCCGGCACCGCCGGCCCACTCGGCGTTCTCCACCTGCCGCGCCTCTGGCAAAAAGCCTCGCTCGGTGCAGCCGGCAAGCTCCACCCGGACTATCCATCCTGCGGCCAAGGCTATGACCAAATGGTCCTCGATGGCCTCGGCATTGAAAAATCCGCCTTTGTCAGCTTCATCGCCGATAGCAAACCGAGCTATTCACAGCTCGAATCCTGGATCCTCGCCCAGTCCGGCGGGGCCCTCGACTCCGCCGCCGTCGCAAAATTGAATGGCGCCATCACCGGCTACATCCACAACGATGCCGTCCGCAGCACCATCCTCGGCACCTGCGGGATCCCGGACGAAGGCAAGATCCTCGACGCGATCAATCTCAACAATCTCGACGACTGGCAAAGTTTTCACCAGCAAGTGATCGTCGGATAATTTGACCGGCGGCCCCTCATCTCAGCGAGCGTGAGGGGCCATCTGCCCCCGTTTCTAAAAATCCCAGCCTCTCAGGCCCTCCGTAGACCGAAAAGCCACAGCCAGATGAAGGTCAGCAATACCGCCGCAAGGCCGACATGCAGGACTTGGACCCACGAATAAATGTGGATTTGAGACATCACGACCCCCAGCAGCATCTGCGCGAGCACGATTCCAAGCACGGTCATTTCCACCTTGCCGACACCGCCTTCACGGTGTTTCGCCGAGAGCAGCCATGCCCATAAAGTCGCTCCAAAAACGACCCAGGAAAAGCTCCGGTGGATCAGGTATTTCCACGAACCCTCCAGTTCTCCGATCCAACTGGAACGCGGGGCATTGGTGTGAAATTTCGCGAGTTCGTCGGTCATTTCCCTCACCTGCGCGCCTATGACACCTTCAAAAAGTGTGGCCGCTAACAATACGACCACCGCCAGCCGGAGCTTCGCCAACGCCGCAGGCGGCATCCTCACGCGCCATGGCGTATCGGTGCCACGCCACGCGCAATAAACAAGCATGCCAGTAAGCGCCATCGCCAACGCCAGGTGAGTAGTTAGAACCCCGGGTTTAAGCCCGCTATATACCACCCGCGCGCCCATCCACGCATTGATCAGCACCACCACCAAAGAACCGAATGCCATCCAGAAAACCAAGGGCCGTTTCCCCCACTGCCAGAATGCCGCGATGAACGTGGCCAAGGAGAAAAACCCCACTGGCAAACTGCACAGACGGTTGAAAAACTCGGTCCACACATGCCTCGGATTGAATTCCGCACGGAGACTTCCCTCTGTGATCGTCGCTGGATCGCGTCCCATCCGTTCGGCTTTTTTCTGAAACCGCTCGATTGGAAGTTTATCGAAATCCACTTGATCCACCGAAGTCGGCGGAATCATACATCCCCAACAGGTCGGCCAATCCGGACAACCCATTCCGGAACCAGTGACCCGGACAATCGCGCCAACGAACATCAGGAACAACACCGAGATCAATGCCGCCACCGAAAGCTTCTGAAATCGAGTCATTGCCATGCGCAGAACTATGTGTCGTGCGAGAAATAATTCCAGTGAAAATCCGCTGCAACGCCTAAGATTCGAGATTTTGATCGGAACATCAGAACAGTATCCGAACCCCTGCCAAC
>CAYRLT010000507.1:0-1517 GCA_964425095.1 uncultured Luteolibacter sp. | reverse complement strand
GGCGCGGTCGCCGATGATGAGTTCGCGCTGACCGCGGCCGACGGGAATCATAGCGTCAACGCTCATGATGCCGGTCTGCACCGGTTGGCTCACCGAGCGGCGTTTGATGATGCCCGGGGCGATTTTTTCAACAGGGTAGGAAGTGTCGTGCGGAATCGGGCCTTTGCCGTCGATGGGGCGTCCGAGTGCATCCACTACGCGGCCGAGGAGGCCTTTTCCGACTGGAACGGAGAGGAGCTTGCCGGTGGTCTTGACTTCGGCACCTTCGCTGACCTTTGTGTAGTCACCGAGCACGATGACGCCGACTTCTGTTTCCTCGAGGTTCAGGGTAATACCTGTGATTCCACTGGAAAACTCAACCATTTCATTGAGTTTAACTGCGCTGAGGCCTTCGACGCGGGCGATACCGTCGCCGATTTCACGGACGGTTCCGACGTTTGTTTGGCGGGCGGCGTTGCTTTTGACCGCGCTGATTTTTTCTTCGAGTTCGAGGACGATGTTGCTCATGTGAGTGTTGGATCAGGATTGTTTAAGTGTTTCGAGGCGGGATTGGATGCTGCCATCCCAGACATTGCTGCCGAGTTTCACGCGAAGGCCGCCGATGAGGCTGGGTGAGTGGCGGAACTCTGCTGTGATTTTGCCGAATTTGGTGGTGAGGTTGGATGAAATCTCGGTGCGTTTTTCATCCGAGAGCTGCGTGGCGCTCTCAACAACCGCATGGTGGCGTGCGACCTCCAGACGGGTGAGGCGGGTTATGAATTTCAGCATCTGCACATAGTGGCGTGGCTTTTTCTCGACGATTTCCGTAGCGATCATTCGCAAGCGGTTTTCATCGAGTCGGCCATTCACGATGGACAAGTCGAAAAGTTCCTTGAATTGGCGGCGTGCTTCCCGGCTGAGTTTCATGGCGAGTGGATCAGGCTGCGAGTTGTTTCGAGGTCTCGCTGGCGAGGCGCTCTTGGTCGGCTTCGGTGAGGACTTTGCCGACGACTTTGGCTGTGGTGTCCACGACGAGGTGAACCATTTCCGATTTGACCTCGGCTACCATGCGGGCGCGATCGAGAGAAACGCTCTCGTTGGCTTTGATGATGATATTCTCGGCGTCTTTTACTGCCTGCTGGATGTGTTTCTGCGTCGAGGCATCGCTCGATGCGCGGGCTTCCTCGATGATGCGCTGTGCGTCGGAGTTCGCTTTGCGAAGGATTTCCTGACAGCGGATTTCGGACTCGGCGAGCTGTTTCTTGATCTTTTCGGCATTCGCCTGTCCCTCTTCGATCGTGCGGCGGCGCTGCTCGAAAATGGCGATGATCGGTCCGAAGGCGAATTTCTTGAGGATCGCGTAAACAATCAAAAACAAAATGACTTGCGCGGCAAACTTAGGCCAAGCGATACCGAACTGAGTGAGGAGCTGATCCATTAAAAAAAGGGCTGGTTTTTGGTTTTAAAAATGGTTTTCCGGAACCGCCCGGCTGGCGGGCGGCTCCGGGTGAAACATTAGCGGCCTTGGAAGGCGAGGA
>CAYRLT010000506.1:0-5096 GCA_964425095.1 uncultured Luteolibacter sp. | reverse complement strand
GTTTTTGGAGGGTGTTCATTTTCATGTAGCGGCAGTCGGCGCAGGCGCAGCGGTCGGTGGGTCCGGCGATGAGGTTTTTGTCCGGGCACTCCTTGCGCAAGCGGTGGAGCATGCCGCTCTCGGTGACCACGATGATGTCTTTGACCGGCGCGTTTTTGCAGTAGCTGACCATTTTCTCGGTCGAGCAAACCTCGTCGGCTAACAAGCGGACGGCCTGGGTGCATTCGGGATGGGCGACGACAAGGGCGTCCGGGTATTCGGTCTTGATGCGGTTGATCGAATCGCGGGTGAACTCGACGTGCACATAACAGTTGCCCTTCCACAGGTCCATCTTGCGGCCGGTTTGCTCCATGACCCAGGCGCCGAGGTTTTCGTCCGGGACGAAAAGGATGGGTCGGTCTGCGGGCGCAAGGTTGACGATTTTGACGGCGTTGCCGGAGGTGACGATCACGTCGCAGAGCGCTTTGACGCCGCCGGAGCAGTTGATGTAGGCGATAACGTAATAGTTTTTCGCGGCGTTTTGTTGGAGAAAGGCTTCGAGTTGGTCGGCGGGGCAGGATTGTTCTAACGAGCAACCGGCATCCTTGTCAGGCAGCACGACGATTTTGCCCGGATTGACGATTTTCGCGGTTTCCGCCATGAAATGAACACCGCAGAAGACGATGACGTCGGCGTTGGTATTTTTCGCATGATAGGCGAGGCCGAGCGAATCGCCGACGTAATCCGCGACATCCTGGATATCGCCGGTCTGATAGTTATGGGCGAGGATGACGGCGTTGCGCTCCTTTTTGAGTGCCAGGATTTCCTCTTTCAGATCGAGTGCGGCGGGCATGGGATCAGGAGTGGGATAGGAGATTTCAGACTTGTGGAGTGGTGACCATTTCAATGGTCCCGGAGTGTTTGGCCCCGGATTTGACGATGAGGGAGGAAGTTTTGACAAGTCCGTGGAGCTGGGCGCGTTTTTCGAGGGTGACGGAGCCGGTGCAGGAAATTTGGCCGCGGACGTGGCCATCGATGGTGGCGGTGACGGCGGTGACCGGGTTGAGGAATTCGACGCGTGCGCCTTTTTCGACACGGAGATTGCGGCATTCAACGGTGCCAATGATTTTCCCGTGGCTGCGAATGACAAGATCCCCGGAGCATTCGACGGAGCCGGCGAGTTCGCCGAGGACGGTGAGGTTGTGACAGCGGAGCGTGGCACCTACGACTACGCCGGTTTTCTGGATCGTCACATTGCCGCGGGTCTGGATCAGGCGGTTCCAGTGACCAGTGATATCATAATCCAACAAACTAACATAGCCGCTGCATTTCGGGCATTGGCTGGATTGCGCCTCGGCGATGGTGGTGAAGGCGTGACCGCAATTGAAACAACTGACATCACGAGGCGGCCTGAGCGGATAGATCAAGCGCTTGAGGAACGAGCGTGGTGGTGGATCAACCGGGCCGACACGCAGCAGAAGCGGCGGCCTCTCGGGAGCGAGTTCGGGTTCGGGGTCCGAATCCTTGCGCGGGGTGGCAAGCCTCGTCACCGGTTGGGCGCGCACGACTCCCCTACCCTCGCGAACCTGGAAATTCGCCCGGCAGGCACGGCACTGGGTGGAAACCACGAGTGCAGGTTCGATTTGCTCGTGCCCGCATTCCGGGCATGCCACCTCGATGCGATGGCGCTGGGGCTCATCGGCCATGATTAAGGGGATTGGATCGTTGCAACGGAGCCCTCAATTTCAGGAAATGGTACCGGCGAGTGTTCCTTGCTTGGGAGCCTCTGGAGCGGAACTGGGCTTGGTGGCGGCGGCAGCAGGCGCTTGCGAAACCGGCTGCGTTTGTGCCGGCACTTGGGCGGGTGTGCCAACAGTGGATTTGCCGACGAAGATCGCACCTGCTTCGATGGATAGCGTCTTGGCTTTGATGTCGCCGACGACTTCGGCGCTGGACTTGAGTTCGACGCGGTCGGTGGCGGTGAGGTTGCCGTGGACCTTGCCATAAACGATGATGGTGGCGGTTTTGACTTCCGCTTTGATGCGGGCATTTTCACCGATGGTCAGATTTCCATCGGAGGAGATTTCGCCTTCGATTTTGCCATCCACGACCAGGTCGTTGGTGAATTTCACGGTGCCTTTGATTTCCACGTCCGAAGACAGGATATTGCGTGTGGCAGACGATGGGGTGTGGGACGGCGCAGAGTAGGATGGCTGTGTTGAAACTGGTGGGGTTTCAGTGTGGCGGGGTTCTGGGGCGATGGGTGCGGAACGGGCAGGTTCGCTATGATTTTGGCCGATGACTTTTTTAAACACGGTGATTAAGTTGGTTGATGTTGGTGGGATGTCAAACCGATGAGGCTTCAGGGATTTGACGGGGTTGGGCCGGAAGAGGTTTCTTGGGTCGGTTCCGGGGTGGTTTCTTGGGACGGTGCGACGGCTGGAGGAACTTGTTCCGCAGGCTGAACGGCCGCGGGTGGTGTGACGACTGCTGGCTGCGCGCCTGGAGCAGCAGGCGGCGCGACGGGCACGGGCGGAGGCGCGATTTCGACAGGGGCTTTGGCCTTGAGGGCGGAGATTCGGCGAGTAGCGGTCTCGACAAACGCACTTTCGGAGAATTCCGATTTCACGCGGTTGTAGGAGGCTTCAGCTTTGGTGAGGTCGCCTGCGGTCTTGGCGAGATCGCCAAGGGAAATGAGGGCATAAGGTGCAATGTAGCGGGCTTTGGGATCACTCACAATGGACTGGAAGACGTCCACGGCCTCGCCGGACTTCCCTTGAGCCATCAGCTTTGCACCGAGACTGGCTTGGGCGGCTGCGTGTGCCGGGTGATCCGGGTTTGCAGTGATGAACCCACGGAGGGTTTCGATGGCTGCGTCTTGTTTTTTATCGGCCCATTGGTTTTCCGCGAGGAGGACGACGGCGCTCTGGGCGGCCTTGGTGCCAGCATGTTCGCTGATGACGGCTTGGAGGGCTGCGAGATCCTCGGCTTTGTTCAAGGCCTCGCCAGCGCTGGTTTGGCGGCCAGTTTCAATCCCGCGATAGACCACGAGAGCCGCAGTGGCTAGCGCCAGAAGGATGGCGAGGGCGATGAGATTTTTTTGATTGCGGTCGAGAAATGCTTCGAAGGCGTTGGGGCCTTGGGAGATTTCCGCGAGTGGCACGGGTGATTCGATGGGGTCGGCGGGCATGACAGGTGATGCAGCGGAACTGCGGGAACGCGATCAAAGCGGCGGCAGCGGCAAAATCAATGCGGAAGTCCGCATGAGTGCGATTTTCACGATATTAGGTTAAAACGGCGGTGTTTTTCATGGCCAGAGCGCGGGCCGGCCTCTAGCCTGCGCGGGCATGTCGAAACGTCTGTATGTGGTGGCCGGAGAGCTGAGTGGGGATGCTCACGGGGCGGGATTGTTGCGCGCTCTGAAGCCGATGGTGTCCGGATTGGAGATTCATGGCGTGGGTGGCCCCAAAATGGCGGAGATCGGCGGTCACGGGCTGTGCGACTGGGTGGAAGACGCTGCGGTGATGGGCGTTTGGGAGGTTTTGAAGCGCTATGGGTGGTTCAAAGAGCGTTTCGCGCGGATGCTTGAGGAACTCAAGGAATACCGACCGGACGTGCTGTTGCTGATCGATTACCCGGGTTTCAACCTGCGCTTCGCCGAGGCGGTGAAGCGCGAATGCCCGGAGACACGCATCGTGTATTATGTGAGCCCGCAAGTCTGGGCATGGAATAAGGGGCGCATTCCTAAAATGGTGCGTCTGCTCGATGAAATGCTGTGTTTGTTTCCCTTCGAGCAGCCGATTTTTCAGAATGCAGGATTGAAAACCACGTTTGCCGGGCACCCGTTGGTGGACGAACTGGCGGAAAAGCTGATGGCCGGTGAGACTCGGGTGGAGAATTTGGTGGGCTTGTTTCCGGGCAGCCGCGAGCGCGAGGTCGCCAGTCTTTTTCCGATGATGATCGAGACGGCAAAGCGTCTGAAATCCTGGCGTGGCGATCTAACATTCGAGGTGCCGGCCGCCTCTGCGAAGCTTGCCGCGCAGATCCGCAGCTTAATGGCTGAGGCCGGAGCGGCGGATCTGATCCAAGTGAATACCGGCGAGAGCCACTCGTTGATGCAGCGGGCGTGTTGTGCGGTGATCGCCAGCGGCACCGCCACCTTGGAGGCTGCCTATTTCGGCCTGCCGTATTGTTTGGTCTATCGGGTCGCGCCGCTGACTTACCTGATGGCGAAGTTGTTAGTGAAAATCAAATTCATCGGCATCGTCAACATTCTGGCGGGTGAGGAAGTGGTCCGGGAATTCATCCAAGCCGATGCCGATGCGGACGCAGTTTCCGATGCGCTGAAAGAGTTTCTCCAATCCCCGGAAAAACGCGCGAATCTTCAGGTGCGCCTTGCGGAAACCACGGCCAAACTCGGTGGGTCCGGCGCTCATGAACGCGCCGCCCGCGTGGTGGCCGGTTGGTTGGAGGGCACGGGCGAAGCGGGATGATAACACGAACCATCCATTCTCCCGCCTAGACAAACGCCCCGCCGCCGGGCACAAGCAGCCGACATGAAAAAGATTTTTCCCCTCGAAGTGCCGGGGCACCAACCGCCGCGCGTGATCGAAGCCATCAAGAACGATGTGCGGAAATACGTGAAACGCGAACGCCGCAAGGCGCTGCCCGAAGGCGTGGATTTCTGGGATTTCGATTGCAAGGTCGGCCTGGGAGAAGCCGCTCCCGAGGTGAAACACGTCGAGGAAATCATTCCCGCTATCGATCAGGCGGCGGAGAAACAATGTGGCGTGGTGTATATTGAAATCATCGCCAAGCCCGGCCACCGGACGAGCAAGGGCGAGACTTCAGCGCCCGGCGATAGCTGAAAAGGCAGGGACGGCTCTCCGAGCCGTCCGGCGCATGCAGGGTGAATGGCTTAGCGAATGATTGGCTCAGCAGAGCCCCACATGCTCCCCGCATTCTCATCTCATGCTCCGGACCGCCCAATACTGGCCACTTAAGCGCATTTGCGGATTAATTCGATGATTTTCGGTTGCTCCCGGACTTTTGGCGGTTTGCCGCCATTTCGGATTTTAAACTTCGCCCTTGCCCGTCCTTTGATTTGACGGGGCTTG
>CAYRLT010000505.1:0-17105 GCA_964425095.1 uncultured Luteolibacter sp. | reverse complement strand
CCAACAGCGAAAAGCAGGCTGGGTCGCGCTCGAACATCGCCATCAGATCACGCATCGCCCGGTGGACGATGATCGGGTTTGCCTCGAAAACGCCGCAGAGCAAGGGTTCCATGGTGGCGCGTGGCATATCCTCGCGGCTCAGGCGGCGAGCGAGGCGGGCCCCCAAGGCGGCGGCAGGCGACGAGCGCGAGAGGATCACATCATCGACCAAATAGCGGAGCTCCGGTTCCTCGGAAACCAGTCGGGCGGCCTCAGCACGCAGGGTTTCCCAGACTTTCTGGATATCGGCGGATTTGCCTGCGCAGAGCGATTCCGCATTCATGCTCGCCGAGCGGGTTCCGTTTTGTTGGGGTTGGTTCATGAAAATTTCTCAGAAGCTGGAGTATGCTTGTCGGGCACTGGCGCAACTCGCGAAGCACCATGACGGACGGACTCTTACACAGCTTGAGGACATCGCGCAACGGGAAGCCGTCTCAGCCAGCTTTCTGGTGCAAATTCTCAACGATTTACGCCGGGCCGGGCTGATCGACAGCCGTCGAGGCAAGGCAGGCGGCTACTTACTGAGCCGCCCGGCGGCGGAAATCAGCCTGCGCCAGATCGTGGATGCGGTGGATCCCGCACTGCTACAATGCTCGGTTTCCCGCGATGGGGAATCCGGGGCCACCGTCCGCCAAGCGTGGGACGAGGTGTCGACCGCCCTGCGGCACGCCCTTGAACAAATCTCCCTGGAATCCCTCGCCAGCAATGCCAGCGGGGCGATGTTCTATATTTGAGTCCGGCTGCCGCATCGCTCTGCGAACATCGCGTCCGAAGCCTCTTCCTCTTCAATCCCCTATCCCCTATCTCCGCTGAACAAAACGCAAATCGGATCCGGAGCGGCAACCGTATGGATCGATTCACCCAACATTCCAGTCCTCGGATCAATGGGAAGCACGCTGATCGTATGGGAATCCTTGTGGGCGCAAAGCAACCATTTGCCACTTGGGTCGATCTTGAAATGGCGCGGTGTTTTTCCACCACATGGCGCGTGTTGAAGGAATTTCAGCGCGCCTGATGCGGAATCACGTTGGTAAACGGCGATCGAATCGTGGCCGCGGTTCGAAGCATAAACCCATTTCCCGTTAGGATGCACTTCGATTTCAGCCGTGGTGTTTTGGCCCTTAAAATCCGCGGGCAAGGTCGGCACGCTGCCGAGAGCTGTGAGTTTTCCGGCCCCGGCTTGATGGCTTGCAGCGAGCACGGTATTGTCCAGTTCATTGATCACATAGGCGTGTTTTTCGTCGGGGGAAAAAGCCATGTGACGCGGCCCGGCTCCGGGCGCGGTGGCCAGCGAGGTCAGCGGCGCACCGAGCTTGGAAGTCGCCGCATCGAACGGATAGATCAGAATTTGGTCCAACCCGAGATCCGGCACAAACAGATGGCGGTTCGCTTTGTCGAAATAAACACCATGTGCATGAGGCCCATTTTGGCGGGGTAGGCTCGGGCCGCTTCCGCTATTGCTGATTACGGAAACCACTTCCTTCGCGATGCCTTGCTCGTTCAGACGGACCGTGGAAATCCGGCCATCGCCATAGTTGGCGACCGCCAACGTGCTACCGGTGGCATCCACCGCAAGGTGGCAAGCCCCCTTCCCGCCCGCTGAAGCCTCGCCGAGAAACTCCAGTTTCCCATCCTTGCCGATGCTGAAGGTGGCAACCGAATTCATGCCATCGGGAAACGCGACCTTCGGCTGACCGATCGCATAGAGCAGCGGCCGGGTCGGGTGCAGTGCGAGAAATCCGGGATTCTTGTATTCCGCGGCGAGCGTTGGGGCGGTGAGTTTGCCTGTGACCGGATCGAAATCCGACTGATAGATCCCACGGCTTTGGCTGCTGCTGTTGGTGCCGATGAAGATGGGTGCCGCTTGAGACAGCATGGACATTAGCAACCATGGGGCGATGAAAACTCGGAGCATGCCGAGAGAACGGTCCCAGACTGGGATTTCATTCAGTTTTATATATAAGCTTGCATTCTTGTGGCTTGACCCAGCCCCGTTGGGTGGGCAGGGTGCCGCCCCGCCGCAGCCCTGATGGCAGCGGCATGTCCCAATCGAACCAACCTCACCGTTCCGTCATGGCCGCTAAGATCTATACCACCAAGGATGCCCCGATCGCTCCGCTCAAAAAGAAAACCCTCGCCGTGATTGGCTTTGGCTCACAAGGCCACGCCCACGCGCTCAACCTCAAGGACAGCGGCCTCAAGGTCATCATCGGCCTTTATAAGAAGTCCAAGTCCCGCGAAGTCGCCAAGAAACTCGGCTTCGAAGTCATGGACACCGCAGAGGCGGTGAAAGCGGCCGACGTCATCTTCGTCGCCACCCCGGACACTGTGATTCCTTCCGTTTATAAGAAGGACATCGCGCCGAACCTCACCAAGGGCAAAACCCTGCTCTTCTCGCACGGATTCGCCGTGCACTTCAAAACCATCGAATTGCCTAAGGACATCGACGTGATCCTCGTCGCACCGAAAGGCCCAGGCCACACCGTGCGCTCGCAATTTGTCGCTGGCAAAGGCGTTCCCGGCCTGATCGCGATCCATCAGGACGTGACCGGCAAAGCCAAGCAAACCGCCCTCGCCTGGGCCGGCGGCATCGGTTGCGCCCGTGCCGGCGTGTTTGAAACCAACTTCCGCGAGGAAACCGTGACCGATCTCTTCGGTGAGCAAGTCGTCCTCTGCGGCGGCGCTTCCGCTCTGGTGAAAGCCGGATTCGAAGTGCTCGTCGAAGCTGGCTACCAGCCCGAGATGGCCTACTTTGAGTGCCTTCACGAGCTCAAGCTCATCGTCGACCTCATGAACGAACAAGGCATCGCCGGCATGCGTTTCTCGGTTTCCGAGACCGCCGAATATGGCGACGTCACCGTGGGCCCCAAAATCATCGACGCCTCGGTCAAGAAGCGCATGGTCAAGCAACTCAAGGAGATCGAAAACGGCAAGTTCGCCAAGGAGTGGACCGCTGAATTCGCCGGCGGCAACAAGAACTTCAACGCCATCCGCAAAGCCGAAGCCGCCCACCAAATCGAAAAAGTCGGGGCCAAGCTGCGCTCGACGATGAGCTGGATCAAACAAAGCAAGATCAAGAAGGGTGCCAGCCAGGCGAGCTTCACCTCGAGCTCGAAGTAATCCGCACGATTGATTTCTAAACGCCCGTCTCCCACTTCAGGGAGGCGGGCGTTTTTGTTTCAACGAGGATCCATAAGCGCCCCCTTTTTCCCACCCGCCAATCCTCACATGAGCTTTGCCGGCGACCTTCATCAAAAAAGCAAATTCCCAACAACCAATCGTAAGATTCGAAGACCCCTTGGCTACCCTTAGCGAGCAACCATTTCCAGTCGCCCTCCCGATCCTTGGGGTTCTCCGGCGTGGTAGGGATGAAGCACAGCTCGGTCGGGGCGGCCTCACACAAGGCAAGCGCCGCGACAGAAACCACGAGGACGCGGCGGATGCTGATCATGTTCATGATCCTAAATCACTGGTGCTCACTGGGTGGCTGTTTATCCGGCAGAATCACTTGGAATCGGATATTCCAAGATAACGGAACACCTCGCTTTTCGGCAGCGTCCAGAGGAACGGGAGGAATGTTTCACTCTCGACACCCGCCGACGTGGGATTACGCGACTGGATTCGAAGGCCAATGATCAGATCCGATTCCGTCTGATCCAGCACGATCGGATGGATCCTCCCCATCCTTAGGAAATCGTCATATTTGAGAGGCTTGATGGTTCCTTTGCCCGCGTCGGCAAGCGTTCCAGCATCATTCGTGAATGACGCCTTGTTCTTGAAATCATCAGGAGCGGTAATCTCCAACGGAACGTCCTTGTTCTTTTTGCCCGGCAGATCGACCACGATCTTGCCCGGGTATGACACGCGGTTGTATGGACTGATGGCGCCCTTGATTTGCATGTCCGATTTCCCGTCAGGCAACCGCACATTCCTCGCATGTTTCATTCTCTCCTGATAGGCTTTCCCCATCGCTGAAACAACGGCCACATGTTTCGCGTCCTCCGTTCCCTCCTGTATTTTCCACGATTGGAGCTGTGGATCGCACCTCGCCGAATGATCCTTTCCGCTTACCACGAGCAGGTCACCATCCATGGGGGTCATGGCTTTGGGCGTGCGATCCACCGCATCAAACGGTGTCAATTCGGGTTTTCTTCCCGCCTGGGTGATAGGAAACAGTTTTCCGTTCGAATCCATTCTGATCAAATCATTCTTTGTGGAAAAATCCCCCCTCCTCTCCCGGTCGACGAGCAGGAAGTATTCATCGTTGAAAACCTCAACGCACGCCGCCTGATGACGGTAATGATTTTTCAATCCCACGATGTCCACATTTTTGACAACCGCTCTGGTCTTGCCCGTTTGTTTGTCGAACAACGCGTAGCCTCCGCGTGATTCCCGCGGCGAATCCGGACTCAACCACTCCACGGCGGTGAACAACGTGGAGGAATTCTGTGCGATGAACTGGGATCCGTGTGCAAGCAACGATGACCTACCCGGACGTTCCCCATCGAGCAGATCCTTGAAGCCGGATAGGTTGACACGTTTCTCGATGGTTCCGGTCTTGCAATCGATGGCCATCAGGCACGATTCCAGTTTGCTGATCTTATCATCCGGCATCGCTTTCCCGTTGGTCAGGCAGAATCCATTTTCATAAGTATGGTAGCGCAACCACATCCGGTTTGCTGTGGAAACGTCCGATACCGACACATCGAAGATGCCGGGCGTCAGGTCCGTTCCGCCGCGCAAATCCACCAGGATTCGCGGCTTGAGGGATTGCTGGTCCTGTTTTGGAGATGACATCTTTTGCCACTCTTTCGCGAGCGGTTCGCTCAAGGTGATTCCGAAAAGAAGATCATATGAAGCAAGCGCCTCAATCTGGACATTCATCCGCTTGGTCCGCGCGGGGTCCAGCAAGCCATTTTGCATGCCTTTTCTTGAATATTCGAGATACGATTTTTTCTTCCAGTCCAGCTCCTGCTTTGGATTTTGACTGGTTTCGATACGGATCAGGGAGCTGTATTCGTCCCAGCGATCATGGCAATTGTATCCCGGTCGGACGATGCATTCGGGACATTTGGATGGCTCATGAAACAAGGCATGCAGAATGACGTTCTTGCGTGTGGGAAAACCCTCATTCGTGATTTGGAAGCAATCGCTCAAACCATACCTCAGATGATCATGAAATGGTGCAAGATAGACCGAGCTGGACAGGCTCGGAAACCGTCCTGTCTTGAGCCTATCTTCCCTGATTTTTCTTGCCAAACCGGGGACTCCATCTCCCTTTGCCAAAACGAACCCGACCAGTTCCCTCAATCGCTCCCGATATGACGGAAGGCAGCTTTCCAAGGCTGTTGAAAGCTTTCGCGCGAAGCGGGCTTTTATCTTCGTATGATCGGGTCCTCCATTACTAAAATTTGCGAGCAATATGCTGAAAGGAATCTTATCGGCTTGAATGTAAGCCAAGAAGGTTTTCAGCATTCCATCCAATAACTCCGGATTCCGATCGAGCATGATCAGTGAAACCGTGTTGCCGAATAAGTCGAATGGCGCGACTGAATAACGAGCATCGGGTTTCTCCTGGATCAGGTTCTTGAAATAGGATGCGCTGAACAGGTCGAGATCTTTGCAGAAAGAGCCGAATTCATCCGCTTGGTGTTGGGTGAGAAGATGCACCGGCATGGCTGTCCTAGCGTATGATAGCAGGTTGAGCGCGAACCAGAAGTCGGATGACTTCCTTTTCCATTTGTAGCACAGCTTGCCGTATCTCTCATGCAGCAGTGCCGTTTGCCCCATCAGTTCACGCAGGGATTCCAAATGGTCGATCAGTCCTTGCTGGTAGGGGAGTGCCGGGGGATAGCGGGTTTCCAGCCAATAGTTACGTCTTTCATCCATTGGCATGGAAACCTTCAGCGGAATATCGGCAATGAGCGTTGAGATGGTCATCGGCACGATTTTCTCCGGATCGGCACCAAGCATGGCGGCGCGTTCAACGAGAAGTTTGGCGTCCCGCAGTTTGCCGCAGTAAAGCAGCCACTCCGCCTCGCGGGCAAGACGGGCCGCTTCCAGAGCCGCCTGGGCAGGAGCGGGCTTGGCTTGCGGGGATGTGGTTACCCGGACCGCTCCGGTCTCCATGAGCTGTCGCCACGCTTGCGATGCAAGCGCGGCCATTTCCGTTAGTGTTCCCTCCACCCGGGCATCGGCGGACTGCCCGGTCTTGTCCCCCAGGTTGTGGACGCGCAGCGTCAGCGCGATGCGATCGCCGGGCAGGGTGGCAATGCCACCTTCGAGGGTGTAGGCAGCAGCCCAGAATGCCCCCTCGCCTTTGAGAGCTTGTTCCTGTGCGATCGACTGGATTTCCCGCATGCTCACACCGAGCAGCCCGGATGTGCCATCAACATCCATCTCGATCGCGGCGCGGAACTGACTGGCGAGCAAATTGGATAGAGGCAAATTCTCGTCAGCGGTGAATGTCAGCAACGAGATGGCCAGCGGTTTGTCACCTGCGTTCGCACGATCAATGGCCGCGTGGACGCGGGCGAGCATCGGGTCGATTTCCTTTTCGAAGGTCTTTTCCTCAATGTATTCCCGGTGAACTGACAGTCCGCTGCCGACGTCCACCGCCTCGAAACGCAGCAGATTGATGTTTTCGCCTTTCACGTGGGTGACCAAAAGAATGGCGTCAGCCGTAAAGCGGTCGCCCAATTCGGAGAGGCGGTGTTCCCCCTTTTCCCATGGCTTGGCGTGACGACCCTCTTTCAATGCCGCATCGATGTCCGCTCTATCCACCACATTCCATTGTTTGCCATTTGCCGCACGGACTTCAGCGACCGCCGCCGGTCCCGCCGCTGCTGGTGATGGAACGACGGCCAGCGTCCAAATTCCTTCAGATTCCTTATTGCGAACGCTCCGCGCGCCGGTTCTGGGCAGGAAGAGACGCGCCGATTCACTATTTTCCATGGCATCTTCTTCGAGACGGCTTTTTGCCGCCTTGACCGGTTGGTAGGGAAAACGCTCACGGACGGCGGCGATGATTTCGGGCTTTCCCGACCAATTGGCGAGTGAGTGCAGGGATTGTTGGTAACGCGCGTCCACATTCTTCGCCAGCGGGAGGAAGCGCTTCATCAAAACCGCATCGCCTATGAACACGGCGGAGCTGAGAGCATCCCATGGTTCGATCGCGTATTGATTCTCATTTCCTCCGGTGTAGCGGGGGTATGGCACCTCCCGGATCGCGGGGGCTCCTCGCCGCAGGAGTGCCTCGCGGGTATTTGCCATTTCATCACCCAACTGGATGCATGCGGGGAGAAGAGCCGGATCGTCAATCTTGCAGCCCCGGTTGATCAGGAATGAGGTCAGTTCATCGTGAAGCAGGGGAATCGTGTCCTTCACGAGCGTTTCGATATGGCTTTTCTCTGATTTGAATGTTTTCGGGTCGGACTCAGGGACAATCGTCTCAAGGTTGAGATCCGGATTTTTTTCAAGGATGAGTTTCAAGCAGCCTAGCGAGCCAGCGCGAATCGCCGCGATGGCCGGATGCAGGCGCGTGGCGTCGAGATGCTCATAAAGTAACGGGCTTTTCGCGGTGATCCTGCCGGGCACCTCCGCGCCAGCCTCTAGCAGGATCTTCACCATCTCTGCATCGCCCCATGACGCGGCACCGGTTAGGGACCGGATCGATTGACCGGCTTGATTCGGGTTGGCGCCCGCCTTGAGCAATTCATGGACCGTGGCTTGGTCTCCGGAAGAAGCCGGGTAGAGAAGAGCCGTGACCCCGTCCTCGTCGAGGGCGTTGACATCCGCGCCCGCTGCGAGTTCGCGCCGCATGTTCCGGGTGTCTCCGGCACGCACCGCGAGGTGTAAAAAGCCCGGTTTACCCGCACCGACACTCTCGAGATCACCAACCGGCATCATGCGCAGGCCGATGCCGTCGATCCGGGTGCGCCCGCAGAATTTGCTATCAGGAAAATCATCGGCATAAACCGGCAGGGTTCCATCCTTACCTGCGCGGGAGAAGCCCAGGCGGGCGCGAATCAGGCGGGTGTCATCGACGGCGGTGATCCAGTTCGCTTCGCCTTTGATCTCGGGGTTTTTCTCCTCCAGCACCGCCGTGTATCCCAATCTGCTGCCGATATTTGATCCGGGACTGATGATCCAGGGAATGTCAGGAGAAAACCTCCCGCCGTATGTCGTTAGCGATGCCAGTCCAAGCCCAAAGCTGGCTGGCCAGTGGAAGGGCTGTTTGTCGCGGGTAGCCGGGGCCGCCCCGAAACCATGCGTCCAGAAAAAACCGAAGACCTCGTAGTCGCGGCCAGCTTCGAGATCCTTTGCCGTAATCAGCAATCCGGGAGCGTTTTTCTTAGGATCGCCGTACGATTCGAAGATGCCTTGGTTTCCTTCTGCAGGCAGCCATTTCCAGTCGCCCTCGCCGTCCTTGGGGTTCACCGGCGAGCCATCGACTAAAGTTGTGTTCTCCGGTGTGGCGGGGATAAAGCGCAGCGCATCGGCGGCCCGAATGTCGCTCGCACCAATCCATATCATGGCGACAATGCAACATGCTGGAATCCTGCGGAGAGATTTGCTAGCAGAAAAATCTTCACGAGCAGGATTGTTAGTTTGTTTTAGCTTATTCATCGTACAGATTGTTTAGAATTTCCTTTTTGGATATTTTCCAAAGAAATGGCAGGTGGGACGCATTGCGGGATGGGCGTTTCCAGTCGTAGTATTCACCGGTCTGCATGCCGACAATCAGGTCATCCTCGGTTTGGGCGAGCACGACTAGGTCGGGATTCTTGAAATCGGGATGATCTTTGAAAAGGGTTCGTCGCTCTTGCTCCTTGCCATCTTTTTTGGATTTGATTTTCTCAACGGCATAAGCATTTTTTAGAAAATCATCTGGTATCGGGGCTGTAATTTGAAGGTTGCGCATCCCCTTGCTTCTCGATGCAAACGGAAGAACCCCCGGCGCGTGTTGCCCGCGCTCTAACCAACCTAAGGCGATCCATTCGGTTGCATTCCCATTCACCTTGAGCTCGTTGATGGATCGTAGGAAGTTCCAGTATTGGGAATCAATCACGGGGAGAACATCTTTCCTGGATGGCGTTTGGTCGGGCGCGCTGGCAACAACCAACCAGTCACCGCTCACGGGGTTGTAATTAGCGATGGTGGATTGATGGATCACCATCAGGCGGTCGTCGTGCGGAGTGATGGTCATCGGCGCGCGGTCAACGGCATCGAATGGCGTCAATTCGGGCCTGCGTCCCATTTCTGTCAGCGGTTTCACCGACAAGTCGGGGAAGATCTGGTAAATCGCGAGCGCGTCCGATCCAGCATATTTTCGAGCCCGGTCGTTCCAGTATCCGGTACGACTGAGATAGAAAAAGTTCTCGCCGATGCCGACCACACCGTTCTGCGGACCCCATAGATCGAAAAATGGAATCTTCCTCCCATGGGTGATCTGCGGTTTGTCGGGAATCGGGTGTGCTTTGCCGGATTCCTTGTCGATGATTACGGGGTAGTTTCCTCCATTCTCTTCGGCTTTCGAGGCCCAATCGACCCTGGTCAGGATTCGGCTTCGGGTTTGGTCCAAAGTCATGCTCCAGATCTGGCACTTGCGGTTCGACAGATCTAGGCCATACGCCTCGCCCGCTGCCGAATGAAGATTGATCTTCCGGGTTATGTGGCCACTGCGGCAGTCGATTCCAAGGAGCCACGGCGCGTCGTATTCCTTCAGCAGACTTTGCATGCCACCTTCACCGGGCAGATTCACACCAATTCCATCGTCTAAAACGGGAAAGTAGAAAGTCCACAACAGGTCAGGGTTGGTGTTATCCACGAACGGCCAAATCATGATTCCTGGCGATTTGCTGGTCCGGAGGTCTGCTAATAAGGTGGCGTTGAGAAGCTTCGGAGTTGATTTGTTTTTGGTCGATTTGTCCGACGCGGGTTTGCTTTTACCAGAGCCAAAAATCAGCCAGAGCAGGTTTTTGGATTGTGGTGTCGAAATGATCCCCGCCGGTTCAGGTTTTTTCTCTTTTGCCTTTTTCTTCTCCTCATCCTCCAGTCGTCGGTGTTCCCATGGGTAGTAGGCGCATATTCCTTCCCTGAATGCGTCGATATCCGAACTGGTCTCCTCGTTTTTCCCGAATCTCCTGCTGCGGATGACGGGGAATGTATTTTGGTAAGTGTGATAACGAATCAGAAAGTCCGGCGAAAATTCAGAGGAAAACAGCAACGCGGGCAGCATGCTGCTGTCGTGCTCGAGCGAACAAGAAGTTGGATAAAAACCAAACAGAAACGAGGTCGTGCATGCTTTCAGGATGCTGCGGGAAAGCAGGTTGGGGTTGATTGCCTGGCCATCCAGCGAGGCTTGTCGCTGGGCCTCCACGCAGGCTTCTATCAGGCGCCGTATGGCATGGGGCCGGTCCGCGCTTGCCGAGACGAAGCATTCAAGGTCGGCTTTCGCGAGTTTCATGCGGGCGGACGGAGCATCCCCGATGCGCTCGATCATTCTTTTCGCAAGCTGTTTGCGAGATTCCAGACTTTCGAAAAAAAAGATTCCGCTTCCCTCGCCGGTATCGGGATTCTCGTCGGAACTGATATTCAGGAGTTTGGTTAGGGACACCCCGGCGGCGGCCAGCGTTACCTTGGCTTCGGCCAGGACGGGGTTGCTCTGATAGAAACGATCGTCCCCAATCCGCACGGAAAACCGGCTGGGGTGTGGGTCGGGCACGGTTTGAAGGAGTGCGAAGTAGCGTCGTGTGAGCGCGTCGAGCTCGGTGGAGAATGTCTCAAACTCTCGCTTGAGCTCATCGGAAAGCTGAGTTCGAAGGATGCGCTCCCGGATCTCAGACAGCCTTATGATCGCATGCCAAATCTCATTGGATTTATAGGTGCCATTAAGATGAGCTTCGTCGATGACCCCTTTAAAATAATCGCTTCCGCTGCGCTCCAGGTACCATGATGTCAGTTCAAGGAGTCGGCGTACGGCGGGAAGCATGTGAACGAATTCATCGGAAAACGCGAACGAACGAGTGTTGTAATGCAAAAAGTTAGCATTGAGGTGCCGCAGGATGGTTTCTTCCGAGGGGACGCCGAGCGCGATAGCGGATTCGATCAGCGGAAGATAGCTATCAGGATTGGCCTCGAGTGCGTGCAGCCATTCGGCCTCGCGCATCAATCGCCTGCCCTCGTTGAGCGCCTTGTCCGGCGCGTCAGGTTTTTGGTCGGGAACGATGATCGGATTCTTGAGGGAGGCCATCAGCTTTCTCCATGCCGCGACGGTCGTTTCCGCAATGGACGCAGCTTCACCGCTGGCCTCGGCATCGGTTTTGGTGGTGGCACCATCCTTGAATGTCTCAAGCCGAAGGGTTATCTTGAGCTTCCCGTCACCGTTGACGGAAGCAACCCCCTCGATCATGTGGGAGGCTCCCCAAATGGAATTTTTCCCGTTGAGCGCCTGCTCCTCGACTAACCGGGACGATTGGGCGCGACTGAGAGAGATCAGCCCGGGCGTTGCGTCCACTTCATGACGCACCGCGGCCCGAAGCAAGTCTGAGACAGTCAGCGGATTGACCATTTGACCCTGTGTCGAAAATGTTAGCAGAGTGATCGCTTGATGACGTTCGTTTCGTCCTGCGGCATCTAGGGCACGAGCGGTGCGTGTGAGTAAATCCGCGACTTCTTTTGGATCAAGAAACGCATCATCTTTCATGTGCTCCCGGTGAATTTCCAAGCCAGTAGCGACTTCTACCACTTCGAATCGATAGATAACATCCTTTTGAACCCTGATGGCGGTGACAACGATCAGGCAGTCCGCCGATAAGCGGTCACCGAGCTCTGAGAGTCGATGTTCGCCATCGAGCCATGGTTTGGAAAAGCTGTTTTCGCTAAGCGCTGACTCGATGCGCTCGCGATCGACCACTTTCCAACCTCCTGCATTCGATGCTTGGGCGGCGAGGGTATCACCCGCGCCGGTGGCTCCGGGCTCGGCGATGACGGCGAGTGTATGTTTGCCGGGCTTCTGTCGTGATCCTCCTTGCGGCGGCGGGCTGGTTCGGGGAAGGAACCATCTCTTGGCACCCTCATCCAGCACATCCTTGGGTTCGCTTGCGGGTGGTGCCTGCCAGCGCGGTGCTTTCGCCTCGGGAAACTTCTTGCGGATCATTTCTATGATCTCCGGGTTTTCCGAGTAGAGCGCATGTTCCAACAGCCAGTTTTGGTAGATGGAACTCATGTCATGGGCGAACGGCAAGAAACGCTGGACAAGTCCGACATTGCCACGCCAGGCCGCGGTGGTCAGCGCGTCCAAGTGATAGTAGTCGGTGTTTGTTCCAACTACCGGAGGTTCGCCTCGGCGGAGCATGGCTTCGACGACGGGCAACGCGTCGGCTCCTATCAAAACGGCGCGCGCCAGCATGAGCCCGTCTGACTTTGTATAATGCTGAATGTCCCGTCCTATGAGTGGGAGATCATGATCTATCAGGAATGCGGCCATGTCCCAATTCTGCCGGACCATCGAGTCGCCAACCAAACACAGTGCGCGCCACTCGGGTTTTCGTGAATTCTCGATCTTCTTCGCATCGTCCACGAATTTCTGGATGTTAAAACCCGGATTTGCTTTGAGGAGTTGCTTAAGAACCGGCACCGATCCGGCGCGGATGGCACCCATGACCGGGTGCAGGAACCTCGGGTCAACATCGACCGTCAGCGCGCCTTTGTCCTGAGGAGATGTCAGCGGCACCGTCGCTCCTTTATCTAAAAGAATCTGGGTGATGGCGGCATCGGAGATGATCGCAGCTGCCGTAAGTGGGGAGACCGACTGCGCGGGCTGATTGGGTTTCGCTCCATGATCGAGGAGCTCGCGGACCAGCACTGCATCACCGCAGGCGGTGGCGTAGAACAATGGGGTGAGATTTTCTTCATCGAAGGCATTCACGTCCGCGCCAGCTTCGAGTTCGCGCCGGATCGTGACAGGATCACCCGCGCGGATGGCGAGATGGAGCCGGGTGCCGGGTTTCCAAACGAGATCAAACGGGACATCAGAAGCTGCGGGACGCAGAGCGATGCCATCGATGATCGCGCTGCCAACCGTGCGGGAACCGGAGTTTGCCGAGAAGAAAACGGGCAGGCTGCCATCCTTCCCTGCGCGCGAGCAACCGAGGCGGGCACGGATCAGGCGGGAGTTTCCCTGGGTGGTGATGATGTCGGAAAGCCCCGGCAGCGGATCGCTATCCTCAACCACCACCTGATAGCCATAAGCTTGTCCGGTTTTGTATCCCGGTGTGATGACCCATGGTTCTTTCCATACCAAATCATCCGGCCTAACGCCATCAAATGGATGCATGGTGGCGAGTGAGAGCCCGAGTTGGACGGAATGTTGCGTGCCTTCATTCTCTGCATCATCCGCCCAGAAGTAACCGAACACTTCGTAAATGGCACCCGCTTTGAGCCCATTGGCCTTGACCATTAAGATCGCGGACTTCCTCTCTTGATCCGGGGGCCTCTCAAACAAGCCTCCGTTGCCCTTCTCCGGGTGCCATGACCATCCGATGGACTCCAGTTTTTCCGGCAGCGGCGAGCCATCCGCGAGCCACGTGTTTTGCTGCGTGGCGGGGATGAAGCGGATGGTTTCCGAGGCATTGGCCATGACCAAGGACATCACGCACAATACGGAATTCAGAAATGTACGTGAGACGTTTAACGAATGACACATGATGAATGGATTTTCCTACGGAGTGACTTCGACGCGGTAAAGTTCGCCGTGGTTGAATGCTACGAGGCCGTAGTGGGCGGAGATTTCAAGGCGCCAGTCTCCTCCGCTTCGGTGATGCGGCAGGGCGCGATAATCGTCCACGAGCAGTTCTTCAGCACCCGTTTTAAGATGGATGCGACGCCACTTGTAGCAGGCGTAGTAGAGCCAGTCGCCATCACGGCACAGACTGCCAGAGGTGCCGTTGCCGGCGTGCCAGCGTTCCCGCTCGCGCACCCCGTCAAAAAGTCCCGTCTCTTCATTGAGACGAACCGAGCAAAAATCATCCATGCTGCCTGCCACCCAGAGGATTCCGTCGATGCTTAGAAACGCATTGGCTGGTGGATCGTGACGTGGAAACCACTTTTTGTTCGTGGGGTTACCCGGATAAACCCAGACCTTGAGGCTCTCGGGATCGACCATCAACGGCAGTCCGCGATGCCGCAGAATGAGGATGAGGCGGCGGGGTTTGGGGCCCGGAATGACATGCTCGATCACCGCTTCGGGAGAGAAGGTCTTCGCTGGATCCGGACTGTAGCGGTCTTCCCGATCTTTGTAGTCCCAAACCTCGGTGGCCTCAAGGATGACATCCACCTTCTTCTTGTTTCCGTCGAAATGAACGACGGCAATCCACCCGCGATTTTCATTTCCGAACGACCCAGCTACGAGTACGCGGCCGGGCTCGATGGGATGAATAATCAAACCAAAGTGGCCGCGAGGTGGCAGGCCATCTTCCTGCCCGATGCGCGTGAGTTCGCGGCCGCCTGTATCGAGCACGGAAAGCCCCCAATCATAATAGGAAGCTACCCATACGTGGCGCCCATCGTACACCACATCTGCGACGCTGAGTTTTTCATCCGCCATTACCTGAAGCAACTCGCCTGGCCGAGTCATAAAAAAGAGAGCACCACGGGACCAAAACACATCCAGGCCAGCGGTTAGTGGTCGGAAGTGGGTGATGCTGGACCACTCACCGCGGGAGTTCCATCGCATGTCTGGAGAGAACGGTTTGCCATCTTGCACGGAATTGGCTAAGCGTATGGGAATCTGTGTTAGGGAGACACGTGATTTTGGTATGGGAGGCGGAGTTGGCTTGATCGTGGGGGCTTTCGGCACTGTTTGGGTACTATCCTTCTTGGGCACATAGGCCAGCTCACTCACCTCACTCCGCAATTGATCCATAAAGTAATCGTGTTCGCGCACAGCGAAGCCGGCTGAAGTGGCCTCGGCTAGGATGCCCTGCGCTTCTTCCAGCAAGGCGGGTGATTTCTCACCCTTGCTCCGTCGCACGCATAGCTTGCCATAGCGCCCGTAAACGCGCGCCAACGGGCGATCCGTGGCAATCAGCCGTTCCAGAAATGTAAGATAATCCTGCTCGGTGAACTGATCGGATGCCTCCCGCTCGCTGTCGATTCTCTTGATAGCGGACTTCAGGAAAAAGTTAAGATTGTAGCTGGGCCACATCGATTCCGGCAGCCGGTTGACCAACAAGTCGGCGATGAGGTCGAGATCATCTGCTTTGTGGAAGTTTCCATCGCATCGGAAGAGCGCGGCATCAAAGAGGAAATGGTATACATCCAAGGCCCCGGATAAATGATTGCGGACTTCCCGGGAAGCAGGATCCAGAGAGGCGATGCGCGAAAATACATGACGGACGAAATCCTTCTTCAGCTCCTCGCAATCGACCAACCGGTTGCTGGACATGCCCCTGACGCCGGTGATGCTGTGGATCGCATTGTGTGACAGGTCTGTCGCCTCCTCACGACTGAACCGACGATTGAGAACGAGGTATTCGCAATGTTGGAGTGAGCGTTTCCACCCGGTGACGGACCAGTTGAAAGCAGCCACCCATAACGGGTTGCTGTCGTCGAATTTCGAGCCCTTCGGCCAGGCATGCTTTTCATATGGGTTTCGATTGTGACGGGAGTATTCACCGACCAGCTTGATGCGTTGCTCGTCTGCATCCGGTTTGAGGAGTAGTGCGGCCTCGCGCAAATCTGCGGAACGCTGGAACTCTCCCAGAGTGCTAAAGGCGTCCGCCCGTTCGATCAGGAGTTTGTATTGAGCATCTTCGTCGATTTTTGCGCTAGATGCCAGAGTCAGTTTTGCAAGGTCCTTGCGGAAAAACGCCATTAACTCGGTGCCTGCCTGACTCAAAACTGTTGGAGGCAATTTCTTTTCTAACAGGATCATCGAGGAGTCGCGCGCCCGCACCGTGATCTCCACGACAAACCGGGTTGTTTTTGGATCGCGAGTGGTTCGGTATTCGCCCTCGATGAAGATCGAAACGGCGCGTTGCCCGGGTTTTTCGGGTGCCAAGTCCCGTTCTTCGGCGATGGCTTTTGCCTCATCCACCGCCACGATCGCCATGCCGGGGATTTGTCGGTAGGCTGCTCGAATGGTCGCCGGGAAATCCTGCTGCAAATGCCTCTGCTCGAAAGTCAGATCACGGCATACGAAATCAGGCACAGCGACTACTTGTTTGATGCCTCCTGCGAAGGACACGACGGTTTGGAGAACAGTATCGGCTAGTGCTCCGATTATCTTCTCTTGCGGTTTCTCCGCGAAGCCGATGCTCAGTTCTTGTAAGGTCACGCCGAGCTTCGTGTCGCAAACGACCAAGCGAGCGCGATGGTCTGCCACGCTCAAGAGGACAAGGAAATCGGCTCCTGCGATTTCTCCGAAGCGGCTGCGTTGCTTGCGATCTCCGAGGAGTTCCTTGAGCTCGACTTCCCCGAGGGCTTTTCCGAGGTCATCCCGCTCGACGAGCGAGATCGTAGCGTTATTGCTCAGTCGCACCATGAGAAGGTCGCCCCAACCAGCCTTGTCGGAGCTAAGCACGGCAATGCGATGAGGCGGATGCTCTTCCGCCGACAAGCCGGAAAATAGCAGCATGACCAAGAAGCAGAACGATGTCGCGAGGGCTTTGGAAATCACACTTGGGTTCCAGGATTCTGAAGTAAGGCGGAATGGCATGATGGCGTGTGCGATATGGGTGGAAGGAAGGAAACTTTTGCAACCGGTGTCCGATTTCATGTGATGTCCGGCGTCGCTGGAGGGCTTGCGCGCTTTCGGCGGCGGTAGAGATTCGCAAGGAATACCAGGCAGAGCGAGGAACTCAGGAAGGTGTAAGTAGCAACGCGTAAGGGATTTATAATAGATTCCTTTTTGGCGGATTCCATGGGATTGATTTTGACGCGATAAAGATTTCCATCCTGAAACGCGACGAGGCCGTGATGGGTGGACTTATAAAGTCGCCAATCCCGTCCTGAGCCGAAATTCGGCAAGGCACGATAATCATCCACGAGCAGTTCTTCCTCGC
>CAYRLT010000504.1:0-3369 GCA_964425095.1 uncultured Luteolibacter sp. | reverse complement strand
CAACTGCCCGGCCATGCCACAACAAAAGAAAGGTCATGCAATTTGAGCGATGGCTTCAAAAACAACCTCAAATTCACAGATGTCTTTATATTTCTTTTGCCAGGCTTGAATTTCCGCCACAGCGTCGGCTTTGACCTGCCGCCAGTAACCCTCGTTTTCGCGGGCCTGATTCAGCGTGACATAAACCGTTTGCCCTTCGTCGCTTGCTGATCGGGAATTCGTGTTATCACTCTGACCATTGAGGCGCCAATGGAAAGCGCTTTGCTTGCCTCGTTGGCATTTCATGGACATCAGCGGACACGTTCCGCCGCTCCTTCCAGATATTCACGTTTTGCGCTCGCTTCTTATTACTCAGCCAGACGGATGGCCTCCAAGATGAATGATTGGCCACCTTGGTCGCCTCGCCTATTGCGATTTACTACTTGTTACAATATATGTAATGCGGAATCAAATGGTCAGATTTGCAAGAGCCGAATTATACGGCACCAAAGCGAAGTCTCCCCAAGTAAGCACCCTGCCGGATTAGGCTCAAATTCATGCACTAGCCCCGATCACCGATTTCCAGCAACATGGCTGAGCATGGAGCGAGCGATGAAATTGTGGCCCCTTCATTTTCCAATTCCGTTGGTGTGACGGTGACCGACCAATCGGAATCGAGTCGGTCGCTAAGTGTCCATGATTCCTCACCGCTACGGCCAAGGAACAAGCGGGCGTCTGCTGGAATCCGGATTTTTACATCCTTGAGGGTTTCCGAGGGATGAAAATTTGCGAGCACTACGAATGCATGGCCGGTTCGGCTATCGCGGCGCAGGAAGGCATAGAGCCAATGGCCGGAAACCGACTCATCCCCTACCCGACCAAATCCCGGATTTCCCTTGTTGGCATGATTCAAGCCGTAAAATTCTCCACAAGTGAACGCGCGGACTTGAGTGGCGCGGATGAGTTTGCCATACCAGACGCGCAGGGATTTCTGCGCGGCCGTGAGTCCACCACCATCAAATGCTCCGCCGTTGACCCACTTACCGAGCTCGGGCATCGACCAATAATCGAAAATCGTGGTCCTCGCATCGTCGCCGCCGAAACCCTCCGGTCCCGCAGCCGATTCGCCCACTTCTTGGCCGTGATACAGCATGACTGGCCCGCGGCCCATTGCGAACAACACGGCGGACGCTGGTTTGCCGACATCCATTCCGTGTCCACCCCATACTTTCGGGCTGGCGAGGCGGACCTCGTCGTGGTTTTCCGCATAGCGCAGGGACTTGTGGAAACGGCTTCCGGTGAACGTGAGCGGGTCCAGATCATTGGCCCATTTTCCAGCATCGTAGATCCCTTCGAGCACGTCGTAGGTGGGGTCGTCGTAAACCGCATTGAAGCTTGCGTGAAGCAGTTCATCGAGCACGTGCCCCTCCGTCAGCTTCGATGGATCATTGTCATAGACCTCAGCGCAAAAAAACACATCGGGATCGCGGCTGCGGCAGCGTTTTACCACCCAGCGCCAAAACTCCATGGGAACCATGTGCGCCATGTCCGCCCGAAATCCGTCCACTCCCATCTCCTGCCAATATCTGAGGATTTCATCCATCGTGCGCCACGTTTTCGGCACATCGGAAGACTCAGCAGTCGGCCCGGGCAAATGTGACGTGTAGCGCCCGGTGGTGAAATCATGCCCGTAATTCAATTTCACGGTTTCATACCAATCGTTGATTGAGGGCGCCCAAGAAACCACATTGTTGCCCGTCACTCGGCCGAATTCGGATTCCAGGGCGAAGTTTCCGTCGCATCCAGGCCGCCCGGCTGTGGGCAGCTTGAGCGGTGGGCCTCCACCGGGATGCTCCGGTTGGAGATAATAGAAGCTGTTGTCCCGATCGAAAAACACGCTTCGGTCATCTCCTTCGCCGAAAGAAAACTCGGGACGAACGTCCGACTCATAGGCGCGCGATACATGGTTGGGCACGAAATCGATGATCACCCTGAAGCCGTGATTCCGGCAACGTTCCAGCAAGGATCGGAACTCCTCCAGGCGCTGCTCTGGATCGACCGCATAGTCTGGGCTCACATCGAAATAATCTTTAATGGCGTAAGGACTGCCTGCGATTCCTTTGAGAATGTCCGGATCATCAGCCGGGCGCCTCGGATACGCCGTTCCGCTCGCTTGTTCGAGCACGCCGGTGAGCCAGAGATAATTAAACCCCATCTCCCTGAGCGATTCCAAGGCCGCCGAGGTAATATCCGCGAATTTCCCGCAACCATTCTCCTCAATGTTGCCGTGGATCCTACGGGTCTGGTTGGTGTTTCCGAAAGTCCGGACCATCAACTGATAGATCACGGGGCGGGATGCATCGCCTGCTTTTCGTTTCGCATTCACATGCAACTTGCTAACACAGAACACGGCTGGATCACAAGCCATCGTTGCCGATTTTGCGAGGAGATCTCACGGTATCCAAATCGGCCCGAGGAAATCGAGATACCAAACCCAAAGTTTCCAACCGCCACAAGCCCATGCCAGCGCGCCCATAGCCAAAAACGGGCCGAATGGCAGTTGTTTCCCAAAACCAATCCGCCCGATCACCGCCGCGATGATAGCGAACAATGATGCCGAAAAGAGCGAGAAAAACACCCCGGTCCACCCGAAAAACGCGCCGATCATACCCATTAAATGCACGTCGCCAAAACCCATCGCCTCGCGTGGAATCACCACTGAAGTGGCCGTTCCGGCCAGCGATTTCATGTCGGTGAGTCGCTTCACCGTCCCATCCGGCAGTTCGATCTCCAACTCGAGGATCGTCAATTTTCCGCCGCTTACCGACTCGCCATCCAACAGGATATCAGTGGTTTCAAGCAACAGTCGGTCCGTTTTCCGGGAAAACAAATCCCACCAAGGAATCTCCTCACCATCGATCACAAAGCACATCGGATCCTGATCACCCTCGGGCTCTTTGAGATGCCATTTGGTGGCTTGATCGAAACGCATCGCCTTCTTGCCAAACGCCATTTTTCCCAACTCCACCACTCCCCAAAGACC
This sequence comes from uncultured Luteolibacter sp., assembly GCA_964425095.1. Taxonomy (GTDB): domain Bacteria; phylum Verrucomicrobiota; class Verrucomicrobiia; order Verrucomicrobiales; family Akkermansiaceae; genus Luteolibacter. The sequence continues at coordinate 347 of CAYRLT010000504.1, read as the reverse complement.
GACGAACCCCACCACAAACCCGATGCCACTGTGTTTCAGTCCGGACAGCCAATTACCCGCCTCGCCAGCCATCACGGGCAATTGCGGCCACACCGCGCAAGCGCCCAAACCAATCACCGTGCCCGCCCATGTCAGTCCGGTCGGGATGATCAAGTGTTCGGCATCAATGAAGGTGATCGCCACTAACAACGCCGCCATTGCCCACAGGAAAACCACCACTTCGGGCGGAAATAAAACCCACACCACCGTGAAAAGCACCGCGGTCAGCAACTCCACGCCGAAATATCGAAATGCGATCGGTGCCGCACACTCCCGGCATTTCGATATTTCGGCGTGGAGTTGCTGAC
>CAYRLT010000503.1:0-2214 GCA_964425095.1 uncultured Luteolibacter sp. | reverse complement strand
TAGGTGCGTGCGCCGATGACGTTGACGGTGACGAATTTGGTGACGCGTTCGCCATCGCGGACGACGGCTTTGGCGAGTTCTAACATCAGCCAGCGGAGGGCCTCACGAAATTGTTTGCAGCGTTTGCCATTGCGCCGGACCGGAGACATGCCGGACGCGCCATTGGCCAGCACGAGCACGGTATCGTTGGTGGACATGTCGCCATCGATGGTGATCCGGTTGAAGCTGTCCTCCACGCATTCGAGCACGGCTTTGCGCAAACAGGCATCGGGAATGTTCGCATCGGTGGTGATGAAGCAGAGCATGGTGGCCATGCTCGGGGAAATCATTCCCGCGCCTTTCACGCAGCCGCCGAGACGGACGCGGTGCTCACCGAGATCGAAGGAGATGGCGATTTCCTTGGCATGGGTGTCACTGGTGATGATGGCGGCGGCGACATCCGAGCCGTTTTTCGGACCGAGACCTGCTAACAACGCTTCGTAATGCGGTTCGATGCGCATCATCGGCATCGGCAAGCCGATCACACCGGTTGAGGACACGCCGATTTCCGTGCGTTTGAGGCCGAGCGGTTTGGCGACGGCATCGCACATGGCATTGGCATCACAAATGCCTTGCACGCCGGTGCAGGCGTTGGCGTTGCCGGAGTTAGCGATGATCGCGCGGAGGTCTCCCTTGCGGAGGTGGGATTGCGAAACCCGGACGGGCGCGGCTTTCACGCGGTTGGTCGTGAAGGTGCCGGCTGAGGAACAAGCATGCTCGGAATAAATCAACGCGAGATCAAGGCGTTGCGCCGTCGGATTCTTAATTCCACATCCCACGGCGCTGGTAAGAAATCCAAGCGGCGCGCCGACGCCACCTTTGATGCGGGTAAATGGGAAATCCATAGCTTTGAGAAACGAATGCGGAGCGTGGCTATCGTTAAAAATTTTGCAATCCATGAGTTTCGGGGAGGCCGAACATCAGGTTGAAACTTTGCACGGCTTGGCCGCCCGCGCCTTTGCCCAGATTGTCCTCGGCGCTCATCAGGATCACCCGGCCGGTGCGCGGGTCGTGTTGCCAGCCGATATCGATGAAGTTGGTGCGCGTAACATTCTTGGTATCCGCACAGCCACCCTTGCCAAGCAAGCGCACGAACGGTTGGTCCGCATAAGCCTTCTCCAACGCCGCTCCAAGCGCTGCGGGCGAGACTCCATCACGGAGTTTTGCGGTCGTGCTGGTGGCGATCCCCGCATTCACCGGAATCAAATGCGGGATGAAACTGATGACTACCGTTTCGCCGGCGGCAAGGCTGAGTTCCTGCTCGATTTCCGATAGGTGCCGATGTTTCGGCACGCCATAAGCCCGCGCGCTTTCATTGCATTCGCAGAACAAAAGCGTCAGGTCCGGCTTGCGGCCCGCTCCGCTGACGCCACTCATCGAGTTTGCGACGATCGTCGTGGGATCAATCAGGTTTTCGCGCAGCAATGGTAGAAGCGGCAGTAAAATACTCGTCGGATAACACCCCGGAGATGCCACCAAACGTGCCTCCCGGATCTCCGCCGCCCGGGTTTCAGGCAAACCGTAAACCGCCTCCGCCAACAAACTCGGCGCAGGATGGGCGTGACCGTAAAATTCTTCATACACCGCCGCATCACGCAGCCGGAAATCCGCGCTCAGATCGATCACTTTCAACCCGCGATCCAGCAAAGCCCGGGCGATTTCCGCCGCCACACCATGCGGCAAAGCGAGAAATGCCGCCTGCGCCCCGGTGGCTGCGATCGCATCCGGGTCGGGTTCCATGAATGTGAGCTCGGAGCCCGGAGCCTTGCAAAAGCGCGGAAATACCTCTCCCAGCGCCTTGCCAGCCTCTTGGCGAGAAGTCACCGCCACCAACTCCACTCCGGGGTGGCCCAGCAGCAGCCGGAGCAACTCCATTCCTGAGTAGCCGCTGGCTCCGACGATAGCAGTTTTGATACGATTCATGCGGCGCATGCAATCTCATGATTTTCCGTGCTTGCCAATCCGCATTTCCCTTGGTTGCTTTCCCCCCCGTTCACGGAGCGGGCTGTAGCGCAGTCTGGTAGCGCACCTGCCTGGGGGGCAGGGGGTCGTCGGTTCGAATCCGGCCAGCCCGACCATCATTCAATGTTGAATGTGAGGACGCCACACCGAAGTGATGGCTGGCGTCGGAGATGGAATCCGATGAAAATTCATAAAAAGTATAACTTTTCCAGT
>CAYRLT010000502.1:0-3325 GCA_964425095.1 uncultured Luteolibacter sp. | reverse complement strand
GAGGGCCCACTGCCGCGTGAAGCCAAGTTGCTATATTCTCGCTAAGCCCGAGCAGAACCAAGGAGGCGCAGAGAAACGGTAGAGTGAACAGGATGAATGGAATTCGCCGCCCCCACCGGCTGCGAAAGCGGTCGCTTTTGAAGCTCACCCACGGGCAAAGGGTCATGTTGAGAACGCCGGGTGCCGTAGTGAGAATAAAGCCGATCAGCCAGTTGGGCGCCTGAAGCGCGTTGAGCTTGAGCGGCACCACCGCGGGCACCACCGTCTCCATCATCATGAAACAAAAATCACCCCACAGCAGCCAGGCAAAGAGCACAAAGAGCGCCGGCTTGGTGTAGCTCAGCGTGCCTGTGGTGTAGCGGGTATGACTCATCGGAAGTTTCCTCATTAGACGAGCGCGTTTTTCTTAATCACCTCGCGATACCACAGTGCGCTGAGCTTGGGTGTTCGCTTCTGGGTCTTGAAGTCGCAGTGAACCGCCCCAAAACGCATCTTATAGCCATCCTCCCACTCGAAGTTGTCCATAAATGACCAGAGGAAATAGCCCTTCACCGGGATGCCATCCACGCAGGCCCGGCGCAATTCGCAGAGGTAGTTGCGCAGGAGATCGCGGCGATGCAGGTCCTGAACCTCGCCACGGATCGGAGGAGGATCGTCGTAGGAGCAGCCGTTCTCGGTGATGTAGATGGCCTTCACTCCATAGATTTCGGCGAGATGGCGCGAAGCCCAGTAAATCGACTGTGGCATGACGTCATGCCACCAGCATGAGGTCTTCGGAAAGGAGGCAGGGGGTGAAAGCAAGTCGGGTTTGCCGGATTTCCCGGCACGCACGAACACCCCGGAATAACAATTCATTCCGATGAAGTCGGTGGCTTGGGAGATTAACTTGAAATCGGTTTTTTCGAATTGCGGCGCATCTTTTTTCTCAGAACGCAAGTATTCCGGATCATAGCCGCCGCGGTAGATGGCATCGATGGTGCGCCAATTCATGCGGCGGAATTGCAAGCGGGCGGCGGCAATATCGGCATCGGTCTCGGTGACGGGAACGGTGGCCAGGCTGTTGTCGGCGAGACCCACCCTAGCCCCCTTGCCTCCGTGTTCGCGCACGGCTCTCACGCCGTGCCCATGACACAGCAGCGCGTGATGATAGGTCTGATTCACCACCTGCCGAGGAAGCTTGAGGCCGGGAGCTTTCTGGCCGTTGCCATAACCGAGGTAGGTGAAACAAAAAATCTCGTTAAGGGTGATCCAGTTCTTCACGCGATTGCCGTAAGCCTTCACAATCGTGTCGGCATAGTTGGCAAAGGCATCGACGACGCGGCGGTCACGCCACCCGCCGAAGCGGGTTTCAAGAGCCTGTGGGAGATCCCAGTGAAACATGGTCACCCACGGAGTCAGGCCATGTTTTTCCATCGAGTCGAACAGGCGGTGATAGAAATCAAGACCCTTTTGATTCACGGCGCCATCGCCCTCCGGAAAAATCCGGGGCCAGGCGATTGAAAGCCGGTAATGCTGCGCCCCGAGCGACTGCATCAGCTTAAAATCCTTGTCAAAACGGGTGTAATGCTCGCAGGCGACATCGAGTGTCTCTCCATTGGCAACACGACCCGGAGTGCTTGCGAACCGATCCCAGATGGACTCGCCCTTGCCGTCGGCAAAAGCTGCTCCTTCAATCTGCGGTGCTGACGCAGCGAAGCCCCAGACAAATTTTTTCGGGAAGGCTAGCGGGCGCGGTTTGATCATGAATGAAGACTTAGGGTTGCAGGTTTATTGCGTGACCGGCTCTCCATAGAGGTACACGGAGCCGAGTTCGTCGAGAGCGCCGATGGCGAGTGTCTTGCCATCCGGCGAGAGGGCCGCGCAGCAAGGCTCCGTATTGCCCACAAGCCCCAATCCCTCAACTCCGGCCAGCGTGCGGCCGATCTCCCGCAATCCACCCTCCTCATCATGATAGAAGACATGGCCGAGATCCATCGTGTGCCCCGCCACCCCAAAGGCGCGGGTGCGCTCGGTGTTGGTCACGATCTGATGCACCGGGCCGTGCGGACTTGCAACACCCAGAGCCACGACGCGGCCACTTGCCGGATGAACTTTTGCCACCATTCCGTCGAGAGTGCCAACCAGCGTCCAGCCGTCGTTCCATGGAGCCCAACAACTCGGTTTGGCAAGATGACGGCGGCCCTGACGCGACGGAAGTTTCGCGGTTGCAAGCTCGGCGGGCAATGAGCTGAGCCCCGCCACATCGGGTGCCGTCCATTCCGGACCGGCTCCGGCGAGGGGGACGACGCTTTCGAGTTTCCCGTCGCGGATGACGACGCCTTGGCTCAGGGCACCTTCGCGTCCACCGCACCAGGCGCGCAGCGTGCCGTCGGTCTCCCAGCGCAGCGCTCGCACCGCGCCATTGCCGCGTCCCAGATGCTCCCACACCCGCACCGCGCGGATCGACGCGGCGCGAATGGTAGTGTCGAGTTCCTGGCCGATCACTGTGTCCATGGTAAACATCTCCTCGGTAAACTCATGCATTGTTGCGGCCTTTTCCGAAAACTTCGGGTCGGGGTGAATCGTCGCCGCATCGCGGAAGAGCATGTATGGATGCGCATCCATGGCCGGCACGCGAGGTTGGTCCCAGTCCCGTTCAAGCGCCTTGAGATCGACAGCCAGCATCACCGGGTGGTCATCCATATGGTTGGTGTCGGCCAGATGGAAAATGTCGTTCTTGGTATCCATGACAGCTTCGCTCACATGGTTGGAAACCCTGTCCGGAGTTCCGAGCAGGCCGGCACTTTCCGGCTTCCCTCCGCCAGGAAGATCCCAACGGATCAACTTCACATGCATTCCGATGAACGGATTGTAAGCGGGGATGAGGCCATACCAGAGCCGGCCCCGCGAATCGAAGCCCATGCCGCTGATCATGCTGCCAGGACTCCAGCCCTCCGGCATGAGACTGCCCACCCTCTCGATTTTCAGACTGTGCGGGTCGATGGCGTAGAGATGGTCGCTGAAATGGAAAGTGAAGTAGAGGCGTCCGTCAGGGCCGTTGGCGTGGAATGCCATCACGCGCTGGCTATGGCGGGGATCCGTCTCGTCGGGAGCGGAAGCGACCTTCCCGAGATCCTCAACCACACAGGTATCCACATTGACGCGCCAGAGGTGTCCCGAACGGCTGGAGGTGTAGATGTGCCCCTCGGTGTCGCGGGCCATCGACCAGGCGTGCATCTCGGTGATCTGGCCGAAGTCGCGGAGTTCCTTGGTCGTGAGGTCCATGCGCCAGAGATGGCCCTTGAGGAACGTATTGAACCAGAGCGCGTGGTTGCGCGGGTCGTAG
>CAYRLT010000501.1:0-7081 GCA_964425095.1 uncultured Luteolibacter sp. | reverse complement strand
TCATGGGCATCTTGAGAATACGATGGGCGGGAAAGTCAGCCGCAAGGAAGCGACCAAGATCGAGCACACCGCAAAATGCCTGTCGACCCATCAGGGCGAACATAAGATGTCGTATTGTGACGTCCGGCAATCCGGCACCGGGCTGTTTTTGGTGGTGTCAGGCGGCCTGCCTGCCTACGCCAGCACGCTGACACTGAAAATCGACACGGAAAAGAACATGAAATGCGGATTTGAAGCCGTTTATCCGATGACGATTCCCGGTGAGAAATTGGAGTGGAAAATCACGAGCAAGGCATTCCGGATGAAGAGCGACGACTACAAGGTCGGCGAGCGTTTGTTGGGATGGCTTTCCGTGGAGTTCGAGGAAACCTGCACGATTGAAGGAAAGGTCACGAGCCACACCCACAAGATCGAGGGCTATGTGAAACCCATCATCCGGAAGGCGGAGCCCAAACCCGATGCCACAGGCGGAAGGGAAGCGCCTGAACACGAGTTTCAATAAGGACAATCCCAACAACAACGCCGCCACGTTGTGGTCATCCTGAAATGAACCTACTGCTCCACCATCGGTTTGGATTGCTGACGGCAGTTTTCCGTGAACCCAGGTCGTAGTCGGGCCCCCCGGTAGCGGGTTGGCAGGCTTCAAATGATAGGTGTGAAAAATCAAAACTTGCAAAGCGAACGCAATAGCGTACGTTCCGACGCATGAAAACATTCACCGCCACATCGGCTCGCAACGAGCTTTATCGGCTCATTGATGCCACACTGGAGGAACACGAGCCCATCCAAATCACGGGTAAGCGTGGTAATGCGGTTCTGGTATCCGAGTCGGATTGGCATGCCATTCAGGAAACGCTCCACCTCGTGAGCATCCCTGGCATGAAGGATTCAATTATCAAAGGCATGGCAGAGCCAATTGATGCATGCAGCAAGCGGATTGATTTGTGAATTACGAATTGGTCTACACCCGGCAGGCGAAGAAGGACGCAAAAAAACTGAAAGGCACGCCTTTGGCGGTCAAAGCCAGAGAATTGCTGGATTTGATTTCCAGGGATCCCTATGCGGAACCACCTTCCTATGAGACATTGGTTGGTGATCTGAAGGGGGTCTGCTCCCGGCGCATCAATATCCAGCACCGTCTTGTCTATCAGGTTTACGAGTCCGAACGAATCGTGAAAATCCTCCGTCTGTGGACGCACTACGAATAATCACTTATTGAATTCGAGACCGCCACCGCGGGGCCGCCCCCACGATCATTGGGTTGGAAACGAATCCCATACAGACGTGGAACGTTCCTCTCCCGCAACACAGGGAGCCGATACTAGGGAGAAAGCCAACCACAGATGAAGAGGATATTTGCTCAAAATTCCACCACTTGGGCTACCTGATTCATCACGAATGGATTCATCTTCATCTGTGTCAATCCTGTTAATTTGACTCATTATTCAGAGAAAGCAAGTTCGTCCATTTGCCTCCGGCTATCGCCACTTCGTTCCGGTTTCGCTGCGCTGCGGTTGTGGTTAAATTTCTTCCGAATCAGGAGTCGTTTCGGGTCGATTCTCCCTAGCGTAGGGGCCTTGCCCCGCAACATGCGGCTTGTCATCCGATAAAACGGGGCTTTCCTCACGTATTCCATGCCGATGATTTCACGATTGCCATTTCTTGCAGGGCTGAGCCTTGCCTTGCTTGTGAGCTGCGACCGCCAGCCCGCCGACGCTGGCAAGGCGGCTGACCGGGTCCACCGTTGCCGGACCATCGGTCTTGTCCTTGGCGCTGGACTGAGCGATCGGCACGGCGTGTTCCAAGCTGGTAGCGAGAGCCAAACGCTGCAGGCTGCCGGAATTGGCCTTCGGGCTGGCCTTTTGGATCGCGGTGTAAATCTCCATCGCCCGCCCATACTTGCCGAATTTGGCACCACCGGCGATGAGCATGTCCTTCATCAACTTGTCATCGGCCAAAAGTTTTTCCACCATGGCTCCTTTTCCCGGGCTCTGCTGCGCAAACTCAGCCAATCCACTTGGGGTCGCCTCGGTCAATACCGAGCAACGGATCAACTTCGCATCCAGCTTGTCGCTCGATAAAACGGGTGCCAGTGCTGTCAGAACCACTTTGCTTGCGCTCGCCTCGTCGGCTTGCACCTTGGCCAGCGTCGCCTTGGTTGATTCATTCGCGCCGCGCAATGTTGATTCATCGGCTTTCGCTTTATCATAGGCCGCCTGGCGCTCCTTGAGCGCTTTGAGTCCGTCCTCCTTGTTTTTCTGCCAATTGGCCAAATCCTTGTTCGCCGCTTCGCGTTCGGCATCGGTGCTTGCCTTCTTGAGCGCGGCCGTCGCTGCTGCGATGCCCTTTTCGGCGCCGCCGATCCATTTGCCCTTCGCGTGTTCCACCGAGGCTTTTGCCCCGCCGACCTTGCCGAGATCTTTCTGTGATCCATCCGCCTCCGCCTGTGCTTTTTTGACGGCGTCACTGGCCCGTTGCAGCGCGGTTTTATCCCGTTCACTCACGGAGGGCAGGGATCTTCCGATCTCCGCCTGCAAGGATTTGAGTGCGGCGGCATATTGCGCCTGAAGGTTCTTGCCGTCAGCTGTCAGTGATACGGTGGGTTGTGCTGGTTTCGGTTTTGCGCCCACAGCCCCCACTCCAAGAATCAGTCCCAAACCCAACAAAAGAATACGTGATGAATATCCGGCTCGCATGTCCATGGAAACGCCGGCCAAGATATTTATTTTTCATCGATTAGCAGAAAATGTCTGTTCCCGAGTGAATGCATGACAGATCGGTGGAAATCGGGTGAAAATTGCAAACCATGTCTTGATTCTCATCAGTTTGGGGGTAAAACGCGCGCCCGCCATGTCGGATTCTTCACGCACTCTCAAAATCGCCATCCCGAAAGGCAGTCTTCAGGAGCCCACCATCGAGCTCCTGGCCAAGGCTGGTTACGAGATTTATGTTTCCTCCCGCGGACTCCGGCCGACTTCCAATGATCCGGACCTCGATCTGTTTCTGATCCGTGCACAGGAAATTGGCCGCTATATCGGACAAGGGTTCATCGATTGCGGGATCACCGGCTACGATTGGGCCTATGAAAATGAAGTCGATCTGATTGATCTTGCGGAGCTTCCGTATTCCCGCGCAACGACCCGTCCGACCCGCTGGGTGCTGGTGGTTCCGGAGGATTCGCCGATCCAGAAACCCGAAGATCTCGAAGGCAAACGCATCGCGACCGAAGGCGTTGGTATCACCAAACGCTACCTGAAAGAGCGCGGGATTCATGCTGAGGTCGAGTTTTCCTGGGGTGCCACCGAGGTCAAAGTGCCGGATTTGGTGGATGCCATCGTGGATGTCACGGAAACCGGTTCGTCGATCAAAGCGAACCGCCTGCGCATCGTCGATACGCTCCTGACGTCCTTCCCGCACTTTTACGCCAACCCCGTTGCCGCTGCTGATCCGTGGAAAAAGGAAAAAATGGATCGCATCGCCCTGTTGATCAAAGCGGCGCTCGGAGCCCGCGGCAAAGTGGGCCTCAAAATGAATTTTCCAAGTGCCTCGCTGCCGGCGCTGCTCGCCCAACTTCCATCGCTTCGTCGTCCCACGATTTCCAATCTTTCCGAAGAAGGATGGGTGGCAGTAGAGACAGTGATTGACGAAATCGTCGTCAGGGACATCATCCCCGAACTGAAGCGCCTGGGGGCAGAGGGGATCATCGAGTATCCGCTCAATAAAATCGTCCCCTGAACCTTTCACCGCAACCTAACCCCGAACGCAAACGCCATGGGCTCCATTAAAAAACGTCGTAAAACGAAAATCAATAAACACAAGCGCAAGAAGCGCATGAAGCAGAACCGCCATAAGAAGCGTCTCCGCTACAAGTCCTGATCTCAGGATTGCTTGTTGTTTTTAAACGCCAGAGACTCGTTGATTCGGGTCTCTGGCTTTTTTCGTGCGGAATTTTATGAGTCTCCAAGTGGTCGTCAATTTCAGGGTCATCGATGAATCCAATGATTGGATCGTCGTGGATAAACCAGCGCCGTTGATCGTCCATCCCGCCAACCGTAAACCGGAGCCGACGCTGCTCGGTGGAATTGAGCAGCTGTTAGCGTATGAAATTCAGAACGGGGCGTGTCCGGCCATCGTGAACCGGCTCGACCGCGATACCAGTGGTGTGGTGTTGATTGCCAAACACACGGCTGCCGCCCGCGAACTCGGCATGATTTTCGAGCGGCGCGAGGCGGAGAAGGAGTATCTGGCCATCGTGAACGGCTGGCCGGAGGCGGAGGACTGGGACTGCGCCGAGCCGATTCTCCGCGCCGGGGACATCGGGCCATCGACGATATGGGTGCGCCAGATCGTGCATCCAGCTGGGAGGGACTGCCGGACGAGATTTCATGTAGAGCAGCGCTTCGAGAGAGAGGGTGAGAAATTTTCCCTGATCCGGTGTTTTCCGGAAACCGGCCGGATGCATCAAATTCGCGTTCATCTCGCGCACGGCGGCCATCCGATTCTAGGTGATAAACTCTATTCCGGCGATGGTTCGGAGTATCTCGAATGGATGGCCGAGGGCTGGACTTCCGGGCTGAAGGAAACATTGCGCTTGCCGCGCCATGCCCTGCACGCCGCCAGCCTCCGTCTGCCATGGGGCGGCGGGCGGACGGAATGGACGGCGGAATTACCGGACGATTTGGCGGATTTCATGGCAGGCCGGGAATTTGTGGAGCCTCCGGGCCTCGTCGTCTGGAGTCGCCACGATGGCGAAGGCTGATCGAGGGAAGGGGAGCGCACGCGCTCTCGCATGTAGTTTTCAGCGCCCTCGCTGAAAATAGGCGTCTCATGCCCCGGACCGCGGCATCAGCAACGCGCCCGGACGTCCCCGATAGAATTGCTTTCGCTCGTGGCGGGGCATCGCTATGCTTTCTCCATGACTGCGCTGGCCGATCTCGTTTCCTATCTCGACCACGAACTCCGCATCGCGGAAATCCCGGATTACCCCGGTGCCATGAATGGCCTGCACTTGGCCAACAATGGCCAAGTGGGACGAATCGTCGCTGCGGTGGACGCTTCGCTGCCGGTTATCGAAGCTGCGGCGGCCGGCGGCCCGGGTTTGCTGATCGTTCATCACGGCATGTTTTGGCAAGGTGCCCAGCCTCTGACTGGAGCGTTTTACCGGAAAATCAAAATCGCGATGGAGGCCGGCCTCGCGGTCTATTCCGCCCATCTGCCGCTCGATATCCACCCGGAATGGGGAAACAACATCCAGCTAGCAAAAGCCATCGGACTGGAGAATTTGGAACCCTTTTTTGAACAAAAAGGAACATTGCTAGGGATCCGGGGATCATGGTCGGGCACACGCGGTGAGCTCGCGGCAGCGCTGCGGAGCGTTCTTGGCTCTCCCGCCCATATTTGTCCGGCCGGCCCGGAAGCCGTCCGATCGGTCGGAATCATCACCGGCGGAGCCGGAAGCGAAGTGGTAAAAGTCGCTTCGTTGGGAGTGGATTCATTCGTCACGGGAGAGGGGCCCCACTGGAGCTACAGCCTCGCGGAAGAGTTAGGAATCAACGTTTTTTACGGTGGCCACTATGCTACGGAAACCTTTGGTGTTCAGGTGCTTGCAAAGGCGCTTGGTGAGCGATTTGGATGTCCATGGAAGTTTTTGGATCATCCGACGGGGCTCTGAAACGAGTCCGTGCTCAAGGTGGAGCGGGTGGCGGGAATCGAACCCGCATTTTAAGCTTGGGAAGCTCACATTCTGCCATTGAACTACACCCGCATCGCGATTGCTGAAAAATCCCGAGAATCTTACCGAAAATCAAGGGGGATTTTCAGGGGCTGAAATTTCGATGAGATTTTCAAATTTTAAGAGGAAAATGCTTGCCGCTACAGGATTTCGGGGGTTAAGTGGCTCTGCAACGTGCGGGCATAGCTTAGTGGTAAAGCGCTATCCTTCCAAGTTAGACATGCGGGTTCGATTCCCGCTGCCCGCTCCAGCGCCCATGAAATCTTTAGCCGCCAACATATTCTTGTTATGAAAAAAAACATTTTTTTAAGCATTTTTGTATCCGCTCTGACGCTGATGCCGCTCTCTGCTGAAGTCGATTGCTTGACGATTTTCGTTTCAGTAAAGCATGCCGCGGTTGCGGAGCCCTCCAAGGTGCTTGAAATTGTCTCCAACGAAGTGACGATTGCCCCTGGTTGCGCCTGCGAAATTGTCAAAGCGGCGATTGAAGGCACCCAAGCGAAGCCTAAAACAGTAGCCGCCATTGTCGAGGCTGCGGTAATCGCAGCTCCTGAGCACATGCGTCTAATTTCTCAATGTGCGGTGGCAGTTGCTCCAGACTCCCTAGCTGAAGTCCAGGCCGTGCTTGCGAAACTCGATCCAAATCGCGGTGGTTCGGTCTCGGGTGCCAACGGCTCTAGCGCAAAGGATTCCAAGGCGCCTGTGGGTGAAGTGGCAGCGATGCCCAACCCATTGGATTTCCCAGGGCAAGGCCCGATCGGGCCGAATCCAGGTGGTCCCGGAGGAGATGCGCTGTTCTCTACTTTTACTCCGGTTATAGTCAATCCTTCGGATACCACTGATGTGAATTTCTAGATCCTTTAAGATCCTCGATTGATTTGCGGACGACTGTCAATGCCGCGTCTCAGATCAAATATTTGATATCCTGTAGCTTTAAAATTCATGAAAAGCAAAATTCGATTTGCCCTATTATCATTGTTCGCCGTGACTTCGGTCTCCGCCCAAGGGCTGTATTATGAGGGAGCCGAGGCCCAAGAGTCTCTGCCTGTCAAATGGGTATTGGGTGCGAGTGTTATTTATGATGACAACGTATCCCCCGGTTTTGGCGACAAAGAAAGCTCTGGAGGGTTCAACCCTTACGTGGGTGTATCATTCGTCAGCCTCACCCCGCAGACGACTTGGGATGTTTATGCCCGGCTTGGATTGGTCTATTATTTTGATGCTCCCGAATCGATGGATGATATAAACAGCCAGTCGCGTGCAGGGGTAAACCTGACTCACCGATTCAGCGAACGTCTCCGCTTCTCGAGCCGAAATTTCGTTTCCTATGAATTGGAGCCGGATTATTCT
>CAYRLT010000500.1:0-2384 GCA_964425095.1 uncultured Luteolibacter sp. | reverse complement strand
GAACTTGGTTCGTCGGGAGTCCACAAACCGCCGAGGAATCAAAGGCCGAGTAAAACGCGCAGGATGGGACAACAAATACCTCGAGAAGATCCTCACAAAATAAGATGCGTTTGCCCTGAATTCGACCATGCTGATGGCGATCTCCGTTCTGATCCCGTTTTGGTATTGTCGGCGCAAGGGCTGGCTCTGAGGTTATCAGTTTCTCGTTTGTTCGAATCAAACTCGATGGTAATTGGAGAAGATCGGCTGCCGATTGTTCCGGTAGCAGGTGGTCATTCCGCGAGTTCACGGGCGCCGCTAGGCCCAGCCGATGATTTTGATCAGGATGCCGAGCGCCGCGCAGGCGGCCAAGGTCGGAATCACGCCGGTTTTAAAACGCTCCATCGCCACCCATGATGCCGCGGCCATCACCGCGATGAAGTAGTCGAAGCCGCTGCCCTCCGGGCGCAGTGCGTGCCAGGCGAACCAGATTGCCAGATTGAGGATCACGCCCACGACGGCAGCGGTAATGGCGGTTAGAGCGGATGACAGCGCCGGACGTTCACGCAGGCCCTCGACATGTGGCGCCCCGAGAAAGACGAACAGGAAACACGGCAGGAATGTCACCCATGTGGTGATCAGTGCGCCGAGCATGCCGGCCACCAGCGGGCTGAGATTTCCGGGATTCTGCCATGCGGCCACGAAGCCCACAAATTGCAACACCATGATCAGCGGGCCGGGCGTGGTTTCCGCGAGGCCAAGCCCCGCCATCATTTGCTTCTGGCTAAGCCAGCCGTGGTGCTCCACCGCCATTTGCGCCACATACGGCAGCACCGCATAGGCACCGCCGATGGTAACAAGCGCCGCTTTGCTGAAAAACAGCCCTTCCTGAAACTGAATGCTCCGCCATCCTAACAACCAACCGGCGGTTAGCACCGGCAACCACCAGAGCGTGAGGCAAAGGATCGAGACCCATATCGTCCGCCCGACACTCGCAGCGGGTGCTGGGGGAAGCGCGACACCTGGAGCCTCCGTCACGCCGGATTTTCCGTGACCCTTGCCCGCAGGAAATTGTTTGGGAAAGAGTTTTCCTCCTATGAATCCAATCAACGCGGCGCTGAGGATAATGATCACGAAAGAGATCTTGAGGAAAAAGATCGCGGTAAAGGCAGCGGCGGCCAACACCCACAGACTCGGGGATTTCAGCGCCTTCGAACCGATGCGTTTCACGGCCGATACGACGATGGCGATCACTGCCGCAGTCAGGCCGTAGAAGATCCCTTGAATCCAGACGATGTTCCCGCCCGCCATGTAAATCCAACTCAGGGCGAACAAGATGAATACCGAAGGCAATACAAACAATACGCCCGCCGCAATGCCGCCGCGCGCGCCATGCAGCCTCCAGCCGAGGTAGGTCGCAAGTTGCTGCGCCTCAGGCCCCGGAAGCAGCATGCAGAAGTTCAGAGCGTGTAGAAAATGATCCTCCGAGAGCCAACGACGCCGGTCCACGATCTCCTTGTGCATGATGGCAATCTGGCCGGCAGGTCCGCCGAAACTGATCCAACCGAGTTTCCACCAAAAGCGCAGAGCCTCCGCGAAACTGGGCGCGGGCGGGGCGGCGATGATTTGCGGGGAGGCATTCATGGCTTCGAGCCTAGAAAGAACTGCAAAAAAGCAACATACGATAATCGTGAAAAATGCAATTCTCGCCCATCGGCCTCAACATGGCCGTTGTTTGCATGTGAGTTGATTCACCAATGGAGCTCTGTTTTCGATCATCTGCGGCAATGTAGCTCCACCAATACGGTTCAATGAAACTCCATACTCAAGCCAACGGGAAGTGATCCGTCATTTCTTTGATGAGACAATCGAGCCTTCAAACTCAATTCTTGGATCGTTCACTTTCACAAGCTCATTCAATTCATAAACATTCCGGTAGCCGTATCCAAACAGATTGATGTAAGTCGGAATATTCAAGGCCATCATGATGGGCTTTGCTTGGGAGGCAAATTGGGTTGCTTCCACATTGCTAGGCTTGGGGAGTGGCAGGGCAAACTTGGAGGCGAAATCCACTTGGTTGCCATCGAAGTTGTTGTTGCAGTAGATCAGGATCTTGGTGTCGAAAGCTGGAATCACCTTCGCAAGGTTTTCCTGAGTGAAGTCCGTAAACGCCAAGTGCTTTGCGCCTTTGATGTGAATGCGCTCGAAACGGAATGCGGAACGAGAATCCAGAATCAGGACACCCGGTTCGCGGCTCATTTTTAGAAACGTGTTCAGGTCGACCAACCTGCTTGCACGGTGTTTTTCAACTTCGGTAACAAGTCCCTTGAAATCCTCGAAGCTGACTTTCGCCTTGGGATATTTTGCGTCTTGCGCGAGGATGACGCTACTTGCCGAAAAGATGA
>CAYRLT010000499.1:0-2681 GCA_964425095.1 uncultured Luteolibacter sp. | reverse complement strand
CGTCGGGCAGCATGAAATCATTCACAGCCTGATGCTGGCCCTGGTTTCGCGGGGGCATGTGTTGATGATCGGTTTGCCCGGTCTGGCGAAAACGCTGATGATCCGGACACTGGCGGAGGTGCTCGACCTGCGGTTCAGGCGCATCCAGTTCACGCCCGACCTGATGCCCACCGACATCACGGGCACCGATGTGCTTGAAGTGGATGAGGCGACGGGCCGCAAGAGCTACCGATTCATCCGGGGTCCGGTGTTTACCAATATTCTGTTAGCCGACGAAATTAACCGCACACCGCCGAAGACGCAGGCAGCCTTGTTGGAGGCAATGCAGGAAGCCCACGTCACCGCCGCTGGCGAGACCTATCCACTGGCCCCGCCATTTTTCGTCCTAGCCACGCAGAATCCGCTTGAGCAGGAAGGAACCTATCCTCTGCCCGAGGCGCAACTCGACCGTTTCATGTTCAGCCTGCGGGTAGACTACCCGAGCGAGGCGGAGGAAGAGGAAATCGCGGAAAGCACGACCTCCGACCGCAGCGTCAGTCTTTCGAAACGCATGAGTGGCGAGGAGATTCTGCAACTCCAAAAACTCGTGCGCCGTCTGCCAGTTTCAAAGCATGTCGTGAAATACGCCACTCGCCTCGCCCGCGCCACACGTCCCGGAGATCCACGCGCTCCGGAGGCGGTCAAAAAATGGATTCATTGCGGCGCCGGGCCGCGCGCCACTCAATACCTACTGCTCGCCGCCAAGGCCGGCGCGGTGATGCGTGGCAGTTTGGTGGTGAATTGCAACGACATCCGAATCGCTGCCTTGCCCGTCCTACGCCACCGGATGTTCACCAATTTCGCCGCTGACTCCGAAGGCGTCGATGTCGATGATATCATCGCGAAGGTGCTTAAGGACGTCCAGGAACCTGGGGAAAAGGATTATCAGCAGGCCGGGTGACCCCTGCTGAGACACAAGACGCAAGACAAGAACTTGCGTCTCAGGGCTCTGGTGTTTTTGGTGAAAGGAATCGCTTGTAGCGACACTCTATGAGCGCCGATGCGAATGATCAGCGCGAAGCTCTCTTCCTCTTGCTGTCTGATGCATTAGTGATGCGTATCGCGCTCGTGAGGCTACGTATCACTCATTAGACCGTTATTAAAAGCGTGGGTGCCGTTTGATGGGGATTGGACCTCAATCCGGTCTGTCGGGCGGGTGAGTTGATAGGGCGGATTATGGAATTTGAGACGGGCCGACGGCGGGTCTTTAGCTTTTCGCTTCGCGGGTGGACTGAAGTCCTGAACTACATTTTTGGAGCATCCAACGGGGGCCAACATTGGGTCATGAGGTGGCATGGATCATGGAGAGTCTCGCTGGGGCTTGGGCCCAGGAGCGCTGGCTATCCAGATGATTTTTCCACCAATATTACAGAAAGATAGGCATTTTCACAATATCGGAAATCCCAACTGCTTTATAGGCTGATCTTTAGTTTGGGCACGCGTGGCTTGACGAGCAGAACTGTATAGGGTCCCAGAATCCGGAGACTTAACGGAGACTTAAGATAGCGTTCGCTCATAGGGCGGATGCTCCGCCGCGATATTACGGGTTATGTCGTTTCAGGCGAAGAGGGAGGTGACGGGTTTGCCTTGGTCGGCGATTTGGAAAGGTCGGCGGGTTGGTGAGTAGAGGATTTTATCTGCGGGGAGTCCAAGGGAGTGAGCGATGGTGGCGTTGAAGTCGGGAATCGTGACCAAGTCTTTGCGGACGCGGGAGCCGGTGGCGTCGGTTTCTCCGTGGCGGTATCCGCCTTTCACACCACCGCCTGCTAGGAGGCAGCTGAAGGCTGACGGGTGGTGGTCGCGGCCGCCATTGTGTTGCTCGTTGAGCTCGGGGGTTCGGCCAAACTCGGTGGCGACGACGACGAGGGTTTCAGCGAGTTTTCCGCGCCCTTCGAGGTCGGTAATGAGAGCTGCGTAGGCTTGGTCGAACTCGCGGCAGCGGCCTTCGACACCAGTGAAATTGTCGTAGTGGGTGTCCCATCCGCCGAGTTGAACTTCGACGAAGCGCACACCCTTTTCCACTAAGCGTCGGGCGAGCAGGCAGCCTTGTGCAAAGCGGCTATCACCGTAGAGATTGCGGGTGGCTTCGGATTCCCGGCGGATGTCGAAGGCATCGAGATCTTTGGAGTTCATGAGCGAAACAGCTTCGCGGTAGAGGTCTTCGTATGCCTTGACGTCGGCGTTGGGAAATTTCTGGTGAAATTCGTGGTTGAGTCGATCAGCGAGAGTGAGACGGCGTTGGAAGTCGGCGGCGGAAACCGAGCCATGGCGGCGCGAATCTTTGAGGCCATCGGTGGCATTGCCGATGGGTGCGGCGGAGTATTTCGCGCCGAAGAAGCCGCCGCCCACGTGGTCGGGCGCGCTGTCGATGGCGACAAATCCCGGCAGTTCCGGGTGGATGCGTCCGCCGAGTTTGAGCACCCATGCGCCAAGGGACGGGTGCTGAATGGTGCCGCGCATGTTGTAGCTGGTGTGCATCGTGTAGGAACCCTGCTCGTGGGCTCCTTGGGTGGAGTTCATGGAAGATCGGTGTGGAAAACTATGAATAGATCCCGCCCCAGACTTTCTTCAGACGGGCGATGGAGTCACCCCAGGGAGCCTGTTTGTAGATCCAGACCCGCACCCAGCGTATGAAACGCTGT
>CAYRLT010000498.1:0-2771 GCA_964425095.1 uncultured Luteolibacter sp. | reverse complement strand
ACTAGAGCCACTCAGCGGACACAGCGTTTCATACGCTGGGTGCGGGTCTGGATCTACAAACAGGCTCCCTGGGGTGACTCCATCGCCCGTCTGAAGAAAGTCTGGGGCGGGATCTATTCATAGTTTTCCACACCGATCAGCTGTCCGTTCTCATCCATCCGCTAACATGAAAATCCTACTGTTCATCTCGGTTCTCGCTCTCGCCCTATTCGCCAGTTCCTGCCGTACTTTCACGCCCATCGATCCGATGACGATGAAGCCATCCGAGCATTGTCTGCCAGCCACACAAGGCTCGGTTCATGGTACCAAGTGAGCGTTTTCACGCTCAGGAGAATAGGCCTCGGCTGGCGAGATGCTGCAGCCATGGATTGAAGTTCAGTTCCGGACAATGGCTTTTGGCGAAGGCCCTTAAAGCGGCTTGATCACGCGTGCCATCCATTCGAGCCAGCACTCCGTAATGCCGCGCCGGAAACGCGCATGGTCGATGCCAAACATCAACGATTGGCAGCCCGCGCCGGGCACATTCCAAGTGGAACCGGTTCAAAACCGGCCGCTCCGGCGGAATCGAATCGTATTTCACCGCCTCCATGCGTGGTAAAAGCCAACCCTGCCGGATCCC
Organism: uncultured Luteolibacter sp.; assembly: GCA_964425095.1. GTDB lineage: Bacteria > Verrucomicrobiota > Verrucomicrobiia > Verrucomicrobiales > Akkermansiaceae > Luteolibacter. The sequence goes on along the minus strand of CAYRLT010000498.1, from coordinate 2,152 downwards.
CTCGAGAATCTGTGTTCCGAGATCTTGCCGAGCCATATCCGGCAGCAGAGCGCTCAACTCGGCCACCGAAACGCAAGCCGGCGCAGTCGCGGCGATCACCCGCCACACCGGATCCAGCTCTCCTGAAAAATCGCCCGTTCTCACAAAAATCCTCTCAAGAACCTCCCAAGAAATCCGACCCTCCATGGCGGCATCGTCGCGGCACAAGACCGCCGAGCGAAACGTCTGCGATTTATCCTCATTCCTTCCGGGATCGGACTCACCCAACCAGCGCAGACCGGCCGCGCCCGCCGCAGCCACAAACCGCTCCAACGACCATGGATCGTTGACCGGAGCGAAGTCATCGAACGGCAAGATCTCAGGCCCCTTTGCCAGCATGTCGTCGATGATCGCCATCTCCGGCGAACCCGATTCCGTGACCGTGCGCAAGATGGCCAGTGCCGCCATCACATCCACCGCTCCGGCCTGTTGGATTGCCCGCGTTTTAGCGATCACTGGAAACCTCGGCTGCCAGCCGCTTTCCAAGTTGAAACTAATCGTCGCCATTCCCTCGGGTGCTAGATTTCTGCGGCAAAACCCGAACAGCCCCGTCTTCACCTCATCCGGCACCCATGAGAAAAATCCATGCGCGATGATGAAATCAAACGGTTCTCCGGCATCAGCGAAATCCCGTAGATCTGCGATTTGGAATTCCACATTCCCTGCCCCCGCCGCCGCCGCTAACTCGCGCGCTGACCGAATCGCCGATACGTTCATATCCATTCCTAACAATCGACTACCCGGCCAGCGTTGTGCCAAAGGAATCAAATGGTGCCCGGACCCACAGCCGATCTCCAAAATCCGTGCCCCAGAAGGATGCCGGACGCGAAGTCCAGCAAACATCGCCGCCACCCCGCTGACCGCCGGATCCGCGAGCGGATGACTCATCGCCGGATAAACCTGCGCATCATAGAGCTCTTGAATGGGATCCATCATGGCCACGCCTAGTTTTCAAATCCGTCGCAGCTCCAAACGCTCCCAATACATCCGATCCCGCCAGTGGTGGAAGGCGTCGGCGTATTCGGAGAGGCGTGATTTGGATGCGACAAAATCCCCGGCCACCAGCACCTCGTTCATCGCCTCGGCGGATTTGATCGTCCGGACTACCGGGAATGCCTCACGCAGCACCCGGCGCGTCGATGTTTGCATCGTCCGGTGTCCCGCACCCGTGACCAGATTCACCGCCAGCACACCACCGGGCGCCATCGCCCGTTTCAGATGTGTCATCAACCGCTCATCCCACTCCCGCGGACGGAACACATCGATTTTCCCTGCCAGATAGATATCGTCGATCACCGCGTCAAACGTCCGCCGGTTTTGCTCCAGCCACGGATAGGCATCGCCGATGATCACCTCGATTCCGAGCGCGTCCAAGTCCATGTGCTCCCGGGCAAGCTCAACAATATCCGGGTCGATATCGATCGCCGTGAGTCGACAATCCGGCAGCAAATGCCGCAGGACGCGAAATGCTGTGCCGCCCGCCAATCCCAGCATCAATACCGAGCGCGGGGCATCGCTTTTGCCTAATAGAGCGCTTGAGGCGATCATGTCCCACGCGAGCCCCGTCAGAAAACGGTCGCGATGAAACGATGCATGCACCGCTCCGGCCACGCGGAACTCCGTCGTGAGCTCTGATTTCCAGACCTCAAGCGATTGGTAGGGGGTGTTGACAATTCCCGTGCGGCGCATCGTGGAAGAGTCTGAACGATCCGCCACACGATGGAAGCGGGAATTCTGTTGGGATCAAACCGCGTCGAGAAGCAGTTTTGCAGCTTTCTTCGCGGTTGATGCGCTCACTTTGCCTTCCACCAGCTTCGAGCCTTCGAGCAGTGCTCTGAGTTCGCCGAGGGTTTTCTCCGCCGCAGCGAGGGACTTCTTGCCGCTTCCGAACTTCTTGTCGGGGAAATAGCGGGTGAAGGCGGTTCCTTTGTAGCTGAGGCTCAAGCGCCAGCCTTGAAAGGCGGAGGTTTCGTAAGTGAAGCGGGTAAGGTTCTTTTTCGATTTCATAAGTGGGCTTTGTAAGTCGCGGGGGCACTCTATGACCTGATTGTTAGGAATCCAGCAGTTTTTTCAATAGTTTCGAAAAAAATTAGGTAAGGTCCATCACAAGGAC
>CAYRLT010000497.1:0-11984 GCA_964425095.1 uncultured Luteolibacter sp. | reverse complement strand
GATCCTCAATCCATGATCTCCTATCTCTTTCCCGCACCCCGCCACCATAGCTTAATTTAGCTCTTCCGTGGCCGGACTTTCGGGTCCGCCTCAGACAACTCCTCTCAAATCATCACCGACCCTGAAGTGCTGGCCAAAGCCGTGATGGCATCATCACCGACGAAATAGCCAGTAAAGATCGGTGTGAAAAATATAAATATCATGAACACCGGAAACACCCCAGCCATCACCGGTAGCCTGCCCGGTGCTCGCATCCGCCATTCCGTCTGCCGCTGGTGCTATGAGGAAATCCCGCTCGAAGACTTCTGCCTTGCCGCCAAAGAAATGGGAATCGAATCGATCGAACTCCTCATGCCGGCAGATATCCCGACCCTCCGGAAGCACGGGCTCAGCTGCGCGATCGTCTCATTTCCCACCGGCGACATGCCGGATGGCACCAAGGTCGGCCAGATCGAGAAAGCGTTCAACCGCATCGAGCACCACGATACGCTGGTCGAGATTTATGAACCGCATCTGAGGGAATCCGCTGCGGTCGGAGCCAAACAAGTCATCTGTTTCTCCGGCAACCGCGACGGAATGAGCGACGAGGAAGGGCTTAAAAACTGTGTCATCGGGCTCAAGCGTTTGCTTCCTCTGGCCGAGGAGCTCGGGATCACGCTCGTCATGGAATTGCTCAACTCAAAGGTCGATCACCCGGGCTACATGTGCGACCACACGGCATGGGGCGCCGAGCTTTGCCGGAGAACTGAAAGCGAGAACTTCAAGTTGCTCTACGATATCTATCACATGCAGATCATGGAGGGTGATGTCGTTGCCACTATTCGCGCGAACCATCCGTATATATCGCACTATCACACGGCAGGCGTCCCTGGCCGCAATGAGATCGACGAGACACAGGAACTCTTTTACCCCGCCATCATGCGCGCGATCATGGATACGGGTTATCAGGGATTTGTCGGTCAGGAATTTATGCCGAAGGATCCTGATAAGCTGGCCAGCCTGCGGCAGGGTATCCGGATTTGTGGTGTTTAAAAAAGCCTGACAATCAGCGCCCGGATTTGCAATCTACGGCATGCGCATGAAAAACACCCTGATCATTCTCAGTGCCTTGGCATATGGTTTCGTCGTGGCGCCGGGCTATTCCGCGCCGCCGCCGAACGTGATCTACATTTTGGCGGATGATCTTGGGATTGGGGACCTCTCTTGCTACGGCCAGAAGAAATACGAAACGCCTAACATTGATCGTTTGGCCCGTGAGGGCATGCAGTTCAGCAATCATTATTCAGGAAACACCGTTTGCTCGCCATCGCGCGCCGTGTTGATGACGGGCGAGCATTCCGGGCGGTGTTATCTCCGGTCCAATGCGGATGAGACCCGCCATGGTGCGCTGCCTGAGAAAATGTTGGTGCTGCCGGAGGTGTTTAAGGCGGCGGGCTACCGGACCGGTGCATTTGGCAAGTGGGGTCTCGGGGTGACTTCGGCTGAGGGGGCGCAGAATCCGCTGAACCATGGGTTCGATGAGTTTTGCGGATGGAAAAGCCAAATCATTGCGCACACGTATTATCCATCGAGTTATGTAAAAAACGGTAAGGAAATTCCGCTGGAAAAAGGAACTTACGTTCATCCCATCATCATGAAGGCGGCTCGTGATTTTATCACTGCAAGTGCCCATTCGAAGCAACCGTTCTTCTGTTACATTCCCACGGCGATTCCACATGCCGCGATGCAAGCGCCTCCGGAACTTCATGCCAAATGGCGTAAGAAACTTCCGCAATTCGATCAGGTGATCGGCAATTATACGGCGGGGTCTAGCGAGACCTGTGACCCTGTGATCAATCCAATCGCAGCATTTGCCGCGATGATGGAACATCTGGACCATGAAGTGGGTGCCATTCTTGAATTGTTATCGGAGTTGGGAATCAGCGAGAATACGCTCGTTCTATTTGCCAGTGATAATGGGCATCACGTCGAGGGTGGGCATGATCCGAAATTCTGGAATTCCAGTGGCGGATTGCGCGGGCACAAGCGTGACATTCACGAGGGCGGCATCCGGTCGCCATTGTTGGCGCGTTGGCCCGGCAGAATCGGGCCTGGAACGAAGAGTGATCATCTCAGCGGATTTCATGATGTGTTGCCGACGGTGGCTGAGCTGACTGGCCAAGCGGTGCCGGCACAGAATACTGGCATTTCCTTCTTACCGACGCTTTTGGGAAATGCGGGAGAGCAGAAGAAACACGATTATCTCTATATTGAATTCCGGCTGGGTGATGCGCAGAAACTGGATTCTCAAGCGCTTCGCTTCGGCGATTGGAAAGTCTTCAAGAAGGCTGGCCGTCCGATGGAGCTCTACAAACTTGATGAGGATCCCGCCGAGCAACGGGATTTGGCTGGGTTGGAGTCATCCAGCGAGGTGCTTGTGATCGCGAACAAGTATCTGATTGATGCGGCCAAGCCGTTGCCTTAGAGGCTGTCTGAATATAACCAAAGGCAGGGACCGCCCGGAGGATCGGTCCCTGCCATGGCGCTTCGCGCTGGATTCATTGGCAGGGACGGCCTCTCCGAGCCGTCCGGGTGCATGGGGAGGGAATGATGAAGCGCTTGAGCTCTGGGTCATTCTCTTTTCATGCGCAGGACCGCCCGGAGGATCGGTCCCTGCCTTGGCGCTTCGCGCTGGATTTCATTGGCTGGGACGGCCTCGCCGAGCCGTCCGGGTGCATGGGGGGGGGAATAATGAAGCGCTTGAGCTCTGGCTCATTCGCTTTTCATGCGCAGGACCGCCCGGAGGATCGGTCCCTGCCATGGCGCTTCGCGCTGGATTCTTTGGCAGGGACGGCCTCTCCGAGCCGTCCGGGTGCATGGGGGGTGAATGATGAAGCGCTTGAGCTCTGGGTCATTCTCTTTTCATGCGCAGGACCGCCCGGAGGATCGGTCCCTGCTATTTTTAAGACAGCCTCTTAGCAGGAGATGCGATTTTTACGATATTTGGATTTTGACGAGTAGGTCATCGCTGTCCACGCGGTCGCCTTTGGTCACGAGGACTTCGGCGATAGTGCCATCGGCGTTGGCGCTGACGGTGGTGAGCATTTTCATGGCTTCTAACACGATGAGTTTGTCGCCGGCTTTTACTTCCTGACCGGTGGAAACCGCGACTTCGGTGACCATGCCGGGCATTGGGGCGCAGGCGTGGGCGGGGTTTGCGGGTTCGCCTTTGATGCGGGAGGCTTTGGAAATGGATTTGAGCGAGTTGTCGAAGACGACGGATTCGCGGGGCATGCCGTTGAGTTCGTAGAACAACGCGCGACGGCCGGCGGTGTCGGCCTCGCCGATCGAGATGAGTTTGATGATGAGGGTTTTTCCCGGATCGATCTCAATCTCAATTTCTTCGCCGATGTGCAGGCCATAGAAAAACGCGGTGGTCGGAAGGCCGCTGAGGTCGTCGTATTTGTTTTTGAATGCGGTGAAGTCGGCGAAGACCTGCGGATACATCAGGTGTGAGTAGAGATCATCTTCGGTGGCAGGGCGGCCGAGCTTCGATGAGAGTTCGTTGCGGGTGGCTTCGAGATCGACGGGTTCGGCGAGTTCGCCGGGGCGCTTGGTGGTGGCTTTTTTATTGCCGAGCACGACTTTTTGGACATCTACCGGCCAGCCGCCATCGGGTTGACCGAGGCCGCCGGAAAGCATGTCGATGACGGATTCCGGGAAGTCGATGGTGCCGGGTTTGAGCTTTGGCACATCGGAGGCCTTGATGCCGCGGGTGACGAGGAACATGCACATATCACCGACGACTTTCGAGGAGGGAGTGACTTTGACGATGTCGCCGAAGAGATGGTTCACATCGGCGTAGGTGCGTGCGATTTCGCGCCAGCGGTGGCCGAGGCCCATGGAGTTCGCCTGTTCGCGGAGGTTGGTGTATTGGCCGCCGGGCATTTCGTGTTCATACACCTCGGCGGAGCCGGCGCGCGGGGCGGAATCGAAGGGTTTGTAGAAGGCGAGCACTTCTTCCCAATAATCCGAGAGCTCGTTGAGCGAATCGAAATCGAGGCCTGGATCGCGATCGGTCTTGGCCATCGCGGCGGCGACGGAATTGAGGTTTGGCTGCGATGTGGAACCGGACATCGAGGCGATGGCAAGGTCCACGATGTCCACGCCTGCATTGGACGCGGCGAGCACGGATGCGGCGTTGAGGCCGGAGGTGTCGTGGGTGTGGAAATGAATTGGGATGCCGATTTCCTGTTTGAGGGCGGTGATGAGTTTGCGGGCGGCGAGCGGTTTGCACAGGCCCGCCATGTCTTTGATGGCGAGAATGTGTGCGCCCATGCGTTCCACTTCCTTCGCCTTTTCGACATAGTATTTCAGCGAATATTTATCGCGTTTTTCGTCGTTGATATCGCCGGTATAACAGATGGCGGCTTCGCAGAGCACCTTGCCGTGGTCGCGCGCGGCTTCCATGGCGACCTGCATGTTGGGCAGGTAGTTGAGCGAATCGAAGATGCGGAAGATATCCATGCCGGAATCCGCGGCGTGTTTGACGAATCCTGCGACGACGTTGTCCGGGTAGTTCGAATAGCCGACGGCATTCGAGCCGCGGAAGAGCATTTGGAAGCAGATGTTAGGGATTTTTTCGCGCAGGCGGCGCAGGCGATCCCACGGGCACTCGGAGAGGAAGCGCATCGCGGTGTCGAAGGTGGCTCCGCCCCACATTTCCAGAGAGAACAACTGCGGCACGCGGTGAGAGACCGCTTCGGCCACGCGCAGCATGTCGTGGGTGCGCATGCGAGTGGCAATGAGTGATTGGTGGGCGTCGCGCAGGGTGGTGTCGGTGACCAGTAGGCGTTTTTCCTCGAGAATCCACTTGGCGAATTTTTCCGGGCCGAGTTCCAGCAAGATGTCGCGGCTGCCTTTGGGGACTACCGCATGGTGCTGGATGACGAGTGAGTCCGGGACGTGTGCCTTGGGGATCGCGACGGCGGGTTTCCAACCTTTGGCGGTGGGATTGCCGTTGAGTGTGATATCGGATAGGTAGGAAAGCGTGCGGGTGGCGCGGTCCCGGCGGAGTTTGAATTGGAAGAGCTCGGTTTTGGTATCGATGAGCTTGGTGTGCGCTTGGCCGGAGCGGAACGTCTCGTCGGCGATGACGTTTTCGAGGAATGGGATGTTGGTCTTCACGCCGCGGATGCGGAACTCGCGCAGGGCGCGGTCCATGCGTTGGCAGGCCATCGGGAAATCGCGGCCCATGGCGGTGATTTTCACCAGCATCGAGTCGTAGTAGGGGGTGACGACCGAGCCGGCATCGCCGGAGGCGGCGTCCAGACGGATACCGAAGCCGGCGGCCGAGCGGTAGTTGAGGATGCGGCCGTAGTCGGGCGAGAAATTCTTTTCCGGGTCTTCGGTGGTGACGCGGCACTGGATGGCGAAGCCGATGCACGGGATATTTTCCTGTGCTGGGATGGCGACTTCCTCGCCGAAGAGTGGGTTTCCTTGGGCGACGAGGATTTGCGAGCGCACGAGGTCAATGCCCGTGACACATTCGGTGACGGTGTGTTCGACTTGGATGCGCGGGTTCATCTCGATGAAGAACCAATCATTTTGGTCCATGTCGTAGAGAAACTCGACGGTTCCCGCGTTGTTGTAGCCGATGCCTTTTGCGAGTTTCACGGCGGCCTCGCAGAGATCCTTACGGACTTGGGGATCGAGGTGCATGGCGGGGGCGACCTCCACGACTTTTTGGTAGCGGCGTTGCACCGAGCAATCGCGCTCGTGAAGGTGGACGACGTTGCCGTGTTGATCGCCGAGGATTTGAACTTCGATGTGTTTGGCGCGGGAAATGTATCGCTCGAGGAAAACCGCGGAGTTTCCGAAGGCGTTGAGCGCTTCGTTCTGGGCTTCGGCAAGCAGGGAGGGAAGCAGCGAGGGTTTTTCCACGACTCGCATGCCGCGGCCGCCGCCGCCGAAGGCTGCCTTGATGATGAGCGGGAAGCCAATTTCGTGGGCGACGGTGAGCGCTTGATCCGAATCGGTGATGGGTTCCTCGGTGCCGGGCAGGGTGGGGACGTTGAACTGATGGGCCAGCGCGCGGGCAGCGGTTTTATCGCCCATGTTTTCGAGCAGATCGGGTGAGGGGCCGATGAAGATGATCCCTTCGCGGGCGCAGGCGCGGGCAAATGCGGCGTTTTCCGAGAGGAATCCATAGCCCGGATGGATCATGGTGACGCCCTTTTGCTTGGCGAGTGCGACGATGCCCTCGACGTCGAGATAGGCACCGACCGGGCCCTTCGAAGAATCCAGTTGGTAGGCCTCGTCCGCCTTGAAACGGTGAATTGAGAATCGATCCTCCTCGGCAAAAATCGAGACGGTGCGCAGACCGAGCTCATTGGCGGCGCGGAAAATACGGATCGCGATTTCGCCGCGATTAGCGGCCATCAATTTTCCGGGGCGGGTAGGGATGTCGGACATGTCGGCGCGCAGACTAATGCGGGATTTCACGCGGAGTGAAGAGAAATCCGGCGGAACTCGCGGGCATTTCAAATGACCGATTACCGATTATTCGTGCGGCCGCACAAATAATCGGTATGGAGTGAAAAATGAAGAGAGGCTACGGGCAGGATTGATCCTATCAGAGCGGTGTGTTTTTCCAGGCGGGCAGTGTTTGTTCGAGGATGGAGGAGATTTTCCGGCGTTCGCTGGTTTTGAGGATGGGGTGATTTCCGGGTTGGGGATCGGATTCCAGAATGGTGTGGAGGCGATCGATGACGGCGGATTTGACGCGGGGTGGCAGGGATTCGAAGGTTTTCGAATAGACCATGTAGGAGCACCGGTGTTTGAAAAGGCGGTCGTTGAGTTGGAAATCGGCGAGGGAGCGGCCGTCTTTGGATTTTGGGAAGCGCTTCGTGAAGGCTTCCTGGAATGCGGGATCGCCTTCGATGCCGTCTTGGCCGAGGTCCGCTTCGTTTTCGAAAAGTAGCAAGTCCGCGATCCTGTGTGCGGATTCATCGGCGTGCTTGCCTGCGGTGCCGGAGTCCGGATTGGCCTCGGGATCGAGCGACTTCTGGAGCCAGTAAATCCTGCGGTAGTTCATGGCTGCGGCGATGAGTTGATTGTGGACTTGGCATTGGTGTTCGAGCACCATCAGGGCTACGATATCGCTGGTGGGGCGAAGGTAGCGGGAGACGTCGATTTTGTTAGCGAGAGTGGCCAAGTCGGGTGATTTGATCGGCAGTATGCGTTCGCTGGATTCCTGATAGGTTCGGTTCCCCAGATGGGGTAGCGAGCTGTGGCCGGTAACGTAGTAGCCGCCCCAGCGCTCGCCGATGGGGCTGGATTGATCGGTTAGAAAAGTGCCGGATGCCAATAAAGGGTGGCCTTTTTCATCGGGGAAAACCGAGCGCACGAGCACGCCTGGGATGGATTCGGTGCGGGTGGTGCCGTGGCATGACAGACACTCCGAGTTGTCCCGGCTGATTTGCCGTGCGGGGTTTCCGTTGCCGGTGGAGATCATGTAATAGACCGAACCGAGCAGGGGGTCATGGGCGATCACCTCGATGTCGCCGCCGGGCACGTAGCCGACGTAGGAGTTTTCGTTGAAAAACAGGCAGCGTGGATTTCCCGGGTGGATCAGCGGGTTTTGTTTGCTGGTTTTGGAAAATACCAGCATCTGGGATTCCTCTGGGATTTCCAGTAGCTTCAGGATGAAGCGCAGTCGGTCGAGCGGCGTGACGCCTTCGATTTTGCGCTCACCTTTGGCCAACTCGGCTGCTAGGTTTGCGATTGGATCGCTTGATGCGGTTTCCGAATATCGCAGTGGCGGCAAGTCCCAAAGATCGGTAGCCGCGGTTGCGGTGCCGATGGCGAGGGCAGTGGCGGCGATACTGGCGAGGCGGTTCATGAAAAACCTTCATACGTCATGGCGGGTTGTTTTTTAGCATCGGACGCCGCGTTTGTTTGCGTGGTGGGCGATGGATTGAAAAATCCGGTCCTTGAAGATACGGCGGGATCTGCTTTGTTTCGGCCCAACCATGTCCGATCTACTGTTTCAACCTCTCCAAGTCGGGGCTTTGCTGCTGCCGAACCGCACCGTTATGGCACCGCTGACTCGTTGCCGGGCTTCTGCCGGGCGTGTGCCGAATGTTTTGATGGCGGAATATTACGCTCAGCGAGCGGGTTTCGGGATGATTTTATCGGAGGCGACGTCGGTGTGTCCGATGGGGGTCGGTTATCCGGACACGCCGGGGATTTGGTCGGATGAGCAAGTGGAGGGGTGGAAGCTTGTGACGCGGGCGGTGCATGAAGCGGGAGGGCTGATTTTGCTGCAACTCTGGCATGTGGGTCGGGTTTCCGCGCCGCACTATTTGAATGGGGAATTGCCGGTTTCCGCGAGTGCGGTGCGGCCGGCGGGGCATGTGAGTTTGCTGCGCCCGATGGAGGAATTTGTGACGCCGCGGGCGTTGGAGTTGAGTGAAATCCCGGCGGTGATCGAGGCTTACCGGAAAGGTGCGGAAAACGCGAAAGCGGCGGGTTTTGATGGGGTCGAGATTCATGGAGCGAATGGTTATTTGATCGATCAATTTTTGCAGGACTCCACCAATCACCGGGCGGATGAGTATGGCGGGAGTGTTGAAAATCGTGCCCGTTTCATGCTGGAAGTCACCGATGCCGTGGTTTCCGTGTGGGGGGCGGATCGCGTGGGGATGCACATCGCGCCGCGTGGGGATGCGCATGACATGGGGGATTCCGATTCGGCGGCGGTTTTTGGTTATGTCGCCCGCGAATTGGGGAAACGGAAACTCGCATTCCTCTGTGCGCGCGAGTCGCATGACAAGCCCGCGCTCGGCCCGGCGCTCAAGCAAGCTTTTGGCGGCGTCTTCATCGCCAATGAAGGATTCACCGCTGAGAGTGCCCGCGAGGCAATTTCTTCTGGCAAGGTGGATGCTGTCGCATTTGGCAAGGCGGCGATCGCCAACCCGGATTTGGTTGCGCGCATGCGTGTCGATGCACCATGGAATCCGCCCAATCCGGAAACATTTTACGGCCAGGGGCCGGGGGGGTATACGGATTATCCGTTCATGTCCTGAGGGGGAGTTTATTTCAAGGAGCGGCGGAATCTGTCCGCCGATGCCCATGGGGAGCCAATGAGGTGAGTGAAACGCTTTTCATTGGCGTTTCATGGGCAGGGCGATTCGGAGATCGCCCCTTGAATCTGCGATTCGTTGCTGTGTTTGTATTCTTCGATCCATTCGGGCTTTCCAGCGGGGCGCGGGTGGGTTCCAATTCCGTTCGCGCCCGATGTCTGAAAATTTTTACCAACAAACTACTGCCGCGCCGGTCACGGCGTTCGATGTGTCGCTGCGCCCGCCGGCATTTTCCGAGTTTATCGGGCAGGAAAAGGTAAAGGACCGATTGCTATTGATGTTGGAGGCGGCGAAACGACGGGGCGATGTGCTGGACCACGTGCTGCTATCAGGTCCGCCGGGATTGGGGAAAACCACGCTGGCCAACCTGATTTCCCGTGCAGCGGGCACGCAGCTTCATACGACCTCCGGCCCGCAAATCGAAAAAGCCGGCGATCTGGCGGGGATTCTGACGAATATCCAGAAGGGCGATATTTTGTTTATCGATGAAATTCACCGCCTACATCCGGCGATCGAGGAATACTTGTATCCGGCTATGGAGGATTTCCGATTGGATATTATTATCGACTCCGGGCCATCGGCGCGTTCGATTCAGATCAACTTGCCGCGGTTCACGTTGGTGGGTGCAACGACGCGCTCCGGGATGTTGACCGCGCCGCTTCGCTCGCGTTTCGGGTTGGTGAATCGGTTGGATTATTACACGCACGAGGAATTGGCGCTGATTATCGAGCGGTCGGCGGGTTTGCTGGATGTGCCGATCGATCGGGGTGGGGCGCTGGAAGTGGCGTCGAGGGCGCGAGGCACGCCGCGGGTGGCGAACGCGTTGTTGCGCTGGGTGCGGGATTACGCGCAAGTCCGGGGAGAAGGGCACATCGATGGCGGGATCGCCGATGCAGCGCTGACGATGATCGAGATCGATTCTCAAGGGCTCGATGAAATGGACAAACGTCTGTTGGAAGTGCTGATTTACAAATTTGGCGGTGGTCCGGTTGGATTAAATTCTCTGGCGGTGGCGTGTGGTGAGGATGCTGCGACGATCGAGGAAGTTCACGAGCCGTTCCTAATCATGCAGGGTTACTTGATGCGCACCCCGCGCGGACGGATGGCGTTGCCCACGGCTTACGAAAAAATTGGTGCGCCGAAACCACCCGCCGGTCCCGAGGATCCCCAACAATCATTGTTGTGAAAAAATCTGGATTTTTATTTGGGTGGATGCCCGCTAGCTTGCTGAAAGAAGTTTTTCCATGAACCCACTCGTCACCGAAACCATCGACCGCTGCCGCAAAGCCGGACTCCGCCGGACCAAGGCATTGGAGGAGTTACTCAGCACTTTGATAGAGGGTGGTCGGCCCATGACCTTGGTTGAGCTCGCGGCATCAAAGCGACTCACGGAGCAATGTGACAAGGCGACGGTTTTCCGCTTGCTTCAAAGACTGGCCGATCATGGCATTGTCCGGAGGCTGGGCCTGCATGAACGTGCGGCGTATTTCACTTTGTTAGTTCCGGGAAAACACAGTGACTATTTGATTTGCACAAGTTGCGGCAGCATCGAGGCGATCCAGGCACCGTGCCCGGTGCATCATTTGGAAGACGAAATCCGCGAGAATACGGGATTCCGTAATCTCTATCATGAGTTGGAGTTTTTCGGGGTGTGCCCGAAGTGCCCGGTTTGAAGGGGGTTTATGAATGGGTTGGGTTCTGTGCGGCGTGGCTCTAAATCAGGGACGGAAATAATAAAATATTTCGTTTAACCAAGCGTCGCCCGCATCACCGGCCTAGGCGCGAAGATTAACTTGGCGGCCGCCCCCGTGTTGCCGGAGATCCGGCGGCGGATGATGTCCACCGCCCCCGCCACCATCTCTGACCAAGGAATGGCGATAGTGGTTAGGTTGACTTGTTCCGCCACCGGAGCATCGTCGAATCCCACCACCGCAGCCGTGGTGCCGCTGGCGAGCAATGCTTCTGCAAGGCGGTCGTTGCAACAAAACACCCCGGCAAAATTCCTGGCCGCGATGCGGCTGGCGAGCCGCGTGGCGGACTCGGCATACCAGCTCTCCGCCCAGAATACCTCGGACTTGGGCGAGAGTGATTGAAAGCCCGCCACCCGTTGCTGGCTGCGACGGTCCTGCTTCGGCCCGGCTAGAATCGCAAGCCTGCGCGGCTGCCCCACGGTCCGCAGCAGCTCGGCGGCAGCAGCTCCTCCGGAGAAATCATCACATGCCACGCTGTCCACGAAACTCGAGGCCAAGCCCGGTGGCGGGCTGTCGTTGAGAACCACCAAAAACCGCCGCGCGCCCGCAAGCCGAGCCATCGTCAGCGGGCATTCCCAGAGCACCGGTAGCCAGTGGGCACCGGGCACGCCGTTCTCTTCATCGCGGCTCCAAACCATTTTCGCTTCGATGCCCGCCTGTGCCAGTGCCTGGCGCAGATCCGCCAGCAACCGCGCGCCGAAGCTGCCATGGCGCTTTGCCCGTTCATGAAAAACCAGCGCTGCTCCTTGCCAAGCCACCGATGGCCCGGAAACATACGTTCCTGCCGATGGCCGCCGTTCCAACCAACCTTCTTCCACCAATTCGCCGATCAGTCGGTGTGCGGTCTGGTAGCTGATTCCAAAGTGCGCGGACAAGGCTCGGTTCGAGAAAAACCGCTGGCCCGGCGGGTGAAATCCGTCCTTCAGGCGGGCGATCAGTTTAGCCTTCACCAAGAGAGTCTGCTCACTGTGAGGCGGACCCCGAAAATCGGGCCAGGAGCTAAGCTATGATTGTGGTGGCCGGGGGCGGGCATTAACCCGAACCTGAATCACACAAAATGAAAGCAAAACGAAGAAGACACGAACCAGAATTCAAGGCCCGCGTAGCG
>CAYRLT010000496.1:0-8902 GCA_964425095.1 uncultured Luteolibacter sp. | reverse complement strand
AACGTCAGATTAGGCAACGCCCTCCAAGTCATGCGGAGATTGATGTCGTTCGTTTCGTTGTTGTGATTGCTGATCTGCGCATCGTCATCCTCGATATCGAAATCCAAGTCCTGCTCATAGCTCTTGTAATATGCCTGCGCGGAGAAACTGAGTCCGCGCACGGGATACCAATTGGCACCAATTGTGTATTTTTGAATATCAAGATCGGAGTCCGTCCTGCGATGTGATACCTCGACAGTCTCCGGCACGGTATGGAAGTCGCCGATCGTCTCGCGGAAATAGTCGCCCTCGCTCTGAGTCCATTCGGCATTAGCGTATGCGAGCACATTTTCCAAACCGCTGTATCGAACCTCAAGGGCTTCGGTAAACTCCTCCCATTGGTTGCCGCTCGAATCATGAACTTCTTCAAGACGTCCCTCGTTGGGTGAACCATCGGCCGGGAAGATGCCATTCAGGGCATCCTCAACCGCTTGGTCGGCGTCCCCACTGACGTTCCTGCCACGAACACCAGCAAGGTGCCATGTCTCGGCGCTCTGATCCCAGAACTCCGCGCGGAACGATGGCACGATCACCAGATCGTCCACTGGATTCCACCACAGGTTGGCATTCAGCACGTGGATCTGCGCCTGAGAACCTCCTGTCATCCCCCATGAGGCGTGGTCGGCCCCTGTTTCAAGAATATTGGTGGTGTTGTCACGCGATGGGCGGTCACCGCTCACATCGGTATCAAGGTTGGTGTAGGAGTAGCCGAAGCTGGCGAGCACCCGTTCACCGAAACGACTTTCGCTGAACATGTGCGCATTGAACAAGTTGGAATCATAAACCGCAGTATCCTCGACGGTGTTACCCGCCCCGGAGTTAGAGGGAGACACTCCCGATCCCATAATGCGGCTATCCTCGTTATTGACGCTCATATAACGCAGACCCAAACCCAAATCCGTGTTGCCAAGGGTGTGGGTGATATCGAGCGTGAAGGTGTCGGTCTCCTCGTCAATCACATTGAGCGAAGGAGCGATTTTATAACTACCACTCTGACCCCATGAAGTGGAATCCTTCTCGCCGTCGCGCCAACGATGGCTGTAGTTGAAGGTAATTTCAGGCAAATCCTCCATGCGAAGCCCCGCCTCGAACCAAACTTCGCCACGGTCGACGGAAAGCTCATCGTCATTCGAGAACCATCCGTCAGTCACGGGAACGTAGCCACCGGAGCCGTCGTACCAAGTCCGGAACTGATTGTAGCCCGCTTTGATATATCCAAGTCCCTCTTTTTGCGCGCCAAGAATGGCTTCATAATCCTCGTTGCCGAACATTGCGTGGCCGTCGAGCGTCCAGGTGATATCATTACTTTCCTGTTCCCAGTGCATGTCGCTGATGCCGCCGTAAAAGTCGCCATCCTGGCCGACCCGGCGCTGGTAGGCGGCCTGATCGCCGCTGGTGGAGGCCCCGCCCACGGTGAAGTCCACCCAGTTGGCGGGAACTTCAACTTCTGCCTCGGCTGGAGTAGGTGCCGGGCTACCGGCTTGGATTTGAGAGGTCATCATGCCGATCCCCGCGGCACAACCGATCCGAATGGTGGTGACAAATCCGGTGATTCCTTTGAAATGCTTGCGTTTCATGGTAGTGAGGTTTTTCAGGGTTAGTTGCGAAGGTGGCTATTGACGTTGGATCCATGGACGCCTTCGTGGCAGCCGTTGGACCAGCATGTGCCGCCCATCAGCCTGCTTGAGGTGTGCGCACTGGGAGCTCCAATCATGATAGAATCGGTCGGAGCCGCTCCAGGCTGTTGTTGGAAGTGACACTTGAGGCACAGGTTGGAGTTGCGCTCGGTGAGCATCTTCTGGTTGGTGGAGCCGTGCGGACTGTGGCAGGAAACACATCCTTCGCGGGTCGCCTCATGCGGGAAGACAAACGGTCCAGCCTGAGCGGTGTGGCACTCCATACAGGTTTCGTTGGCACGTGCGATGGAAGTTCCGCCGCCCTTGTGAGCCGATCCCTTGTGCGGGTCATGGCAATCCGAGCAGGACATCTTACCGTTCAGCACCTGGTGGGCGAAAGGCATGCTGAACTGGGCCTTGGTATCCAAATGGCACTGGAAGCAGGTTTCTGAAGACTTCTTGGGATTGACGATCGTTCCGGCGCCGCCGCCGGCTTCGACGTGCTTGCTACCCGGTCCGTGGCAGGATTCACAGCCCATGTCCTTGGCGTTGGGTCCCTTGGCTTGTAGTTTGGCGTGATCTGCGGTTTTGAAGTCGCGGACGGTTTTTTCGTGGCACTGGGCGCATTCTTCAGAACCGACGAAGGTCGCACCCGGAATGCTTGGTGGAGCCATCATCGTGCGGCCGCTCGTAGCGCAGGAAATCAGGATCAATGCCGCTGACGCCCCCCCGCCCGCAAGCCATAAGAAGTTTTGACGCAGGTTGCGAATCCAATGGCTTAGTGCCAGAGGTCGGAATGATTTCCACATGGTCTTCATAGGTTTGTTTGCTTTTACGGGTTGAATGATGGTTGATGTGTTCTATCGAATACGCCAATGATTAGCGTTATGGAAAAAGGCAGGGGGAGGTCAAGCCCAAACAGGCAACGGGGTGGGAGGCAGCTTGCCACGGCAAGCCGAGATCTACCTTTTCAAATCCAACTCGAAGAACGACCAACGAGGATGCCTGAATGGGTTTCATAAGTGAGCTAAAGAATGACAGAGATCGTTAGTCCCGCTACGCATATTCTCTTATACTTCGTGCGAATTCAGCGTGACCGGAAATACTGAATCCAACTCCACGCTTGAGTTCGCCCACGCCACAGAAGCCCATCCAACTTGGAAATGCCCGGTTCGCATGCAGCGCACGGCTCATCAATCCCAATGATTGCAAGTGACAGAATAGAACTGTTTCAAAAGCGCCTCCATCGTAACGGACTATTGATCCGCAGCCGGCGAGCCGCCAGCACCACACCGTGGCGCGCGTATTGCCTTATCCGCCCTTAAACGACAAACGAAAGCACAAGAACCATCGCTGCCATGCCACGAGAAAAAAACCTTATAACCGCGACTAAAAGTGGCTAACACCCCGCAAACAAGGCCGCCCGATAAAATCACTGATAGATTTTATTGTAATACTCGTCAACCATGCGGTTGGCGTCGAAGAAGGGCACAACGTCGTTCATCGAGTTGAGGACAATACCATTCCACTCCTTCGGATGATCGTAGTAGGCAGGCAAGATCTTTTCATTGAGGACCTTGTAGAAGCCCATCATATCACTAATATCGCGTTCTCCGGCGCTGAGCTCGGGGTCCGCCTGCGGGATGATGAACGAGTTTTCCCCGTCCTTGGCGAATTCGCAAACCCAGCCGTCGTAGGTGGAAAGATTGACGGAGCCATTCATGGCGGCGGTCATCCCGGAGGTGCCGGAAGCTTCGCGCGTTACGACCGGATTGTTGAGCCAGATGTCCGAGCCGTTTTTGAGGAACCGGGAGAGTTCGAGTTCGTAACCGACAAGCACGGTGGCATTCGGATAATCCCGAGTGAGGCGAATGAGATCGTTGAAGGTATCGATCGCGCCGAAATCGAAGGGATAGGGCTTACCGGCCCAGATCACCTGCACGGGGTATTGGCTGTTGTTGAGAAGCTCGCGGAACAGCTTGATATCACGGGTGATCAGATCCGGGCGTTTGTAACCTGCGAAGCGGCGGGCCCATACGATGGTGAGCACATCCGGTTTGAAGAGCTTGCCTGTTTGGTCCGCGACGACGCGGAAAAGGCGCTCCTTGAGCTCGCGCTTGCGATGGCGGAGTTCGTCGGGGTCGCCACTGGTGCGGGCGTGTTCGAGACCGTGGTCCACCCAGTATTTCTTGTTTTGAGCGTTGGTGATGTGGGTGATCTCGCAGATATCAGGTGAGTTTTTCCACATATCCCGGGAAACCTCCCCATGGAGTTTGGATACGCCGTTGGCCAAGCGTGCCAAGCGCAGGGCGGCGAGTGAGTGATTGAATTCATCACCTTCGATGCCGGTGATTTCACGGACTTTTTCTTCCGACGTGCCACCAAAGAAGGTGAAATCGCGAAGCAGGGAGAAGCTATGTCGTTCATTACCAGCTTCCTCCGGGGTGTGGGTGGTGAAGACGAGGCGCTTGCGCACTTCCTCCACGCTTTGATGTTTTTCGTAGAGATGGAAGGCTGCGGAAAGCCCGTGGGCTTCATTGAGGTGCCAGACGTCCGGGTCCACGCCAAGCTCGTCGAGCAAGCGGGCCCCGCCGGCGCCGAGCACGATGTATTGGGCAATGCGACGCAGATGATCCTGATCGTAGAGACGATGGGTGATCGCGCGGGACAACGGATCGTTTTCCTCGACATCGGTGCTGAGGAAAAACATCGGCACGGTGCCAAACACGTCGCCCGGAAGGAACATCGCCTTCACCCACACGGGATGGCCGTGAACCGGCACGGTGAAGCGGATACCGGTGTCCTGAAGGAACGCGTATTCTTTTTTGCGGAACTGGATCGCCAACTCGCGATCCTCACCGCGGGCTTGGCTGTAGTAGCCGTAGGTCCAGAGAATGCCGATGCCGCAAAGGTTCTGCTTGAGGTCCGCCGCAGAGCGCATGTGCGAGCCGGCGAGGAAGCCCAAACCGCCGGAGTAGATCTTAAAGCTCTGATCGATGCCGAATTCGCAGGAGAAATAAACCGCGCTTTTCGCGTATTCCGGGGCGATTTCGTAATGGTGGGTGAATGGTTTGGGAAGAAAAGAAGAAGCCATGATGGGTGGAAATGGTGGGATTCAGGGATGGTGGAGAACGCCCTTCCGGGGCGAGACAATGGTTGGTGCAAAACCATGCAGGCAAGGACGATTTTTCAGAGCATTTAATACGCTTGTTTTATGCCAAATTCCATAGGATTTCCAGCTACTCCATTGGATTTTAAAATAGCGTTACAGCACGGACAACGAATTTCAAGGCCCGTTGACCGTATACGCGCACAACCGCCGACGCAGCACCGGGTGCCACCGGGCCCTGTTGTTTGGATTGCGAGCGAGGATTTGCCGCCCCGTGAGGGTTCTTTCCCCTGTGCCGCCGGAAAACCCGAGGATTTCAGCCTTCCGCGATCGTCCGACGAAGCGCTTCGGCGATGAATTCCTTCGCTTCGTCCGGGATGGGAGATCCAAATTTGAGGACCCCGCCTAGGCACTCCACCTGAATCAGATTCTGGGGCACGTTGTTCTTTTGCCACGTCGCGGGGCGAATGCTCACTCGCGCGCTTTTGTCACAGACCAAGCGGCGCGTCCAACCGATGGGACCCACTTCCATTGCCGCGCTGAGAACACCACCCGAATAACCCATGCGCCAACGTCCGAAGAGGCAGAACAGAATGAAGAAAACAAGGCACGCCGTGCCGATGAGAAACGGCAGGCCAAACAGGCTGGAGACGGAATCAAATCTGCCTTCCTTGATCTGCGATCCATAGATGCCGAACATTGAAAATCCCGACCAGACCGCCGCGAATGGAATCAGGAAAATCACCACCAGCGGGATCTTCCGGTAAATGATGGACCTCCCATGGATCGGGCTCTCCTCGATACGCACACCCTTCGGTGGCCGCGTTAGATCGATATTCTCCGCACCGGGGATCGGCGCGATTTCGGAAAACGACATGGTTTTCCCGCAAGCCCGGCAGAGCGCGATGTCGTTGGCGACATTCACGTCAGCCAGCGCGATAGCGGCTCGGCAGAACTGGCATTGATAGTGATCGTTCATGGGGATTTGTCCTGCCCTGCGCCAAAGTCCGGCCAGGACGTCACGCGGCCTTCGTTGTTCATGAAATCCGCGATAAGCTTTTCCTCGGTCATCTCGCCGCGTGCGGCGCAAAGTGGAATCCACTCGTTGAGAATCCACTGGGAATATGCTTCATTGTCTAACCATGGAGCTGGCGGATGCCCGGAAAAACTCGGCCATTGGATTCCCTTCATGATGACGATTTTACCCCAAGTTTTGACCAAAACAACTCCGGAGCCTGTGCCCGAACCAGATCGTGAAACTCCTCCGAAGTTCTCAGATATGGATGCCGATCCAGCAGTTCATCGATGTCGCGGTAGTCACGCCCTTTCCGGGCATCGTCATCATGGAGCGCGTGCAGTTTCATCGAAAGCAGTGAATTCAACGAGATCACGCGCAACGATGGAGCAATTCCAAACGGCTCGGCCTCGGCCAGGAGTTTCGCAAAAGTCGCCGCATCCACCCAGATCACATCGAGAATGGGCATGGCGGCCGTCCGGTGGAGCATCCGGCAGGCGAAGGATAAATCCAACTTCGGGAAATATCCTGCCTGCGCGAGAGCCGAGATAATTTCATCCCTTCGTCCCCGGTCGTAAACGAGATCGATATCAAGGGTGCTCCTGCTGAAACCATGATGATTCACTGCCCAGCCTCCTGCCATCATTGGAGTGACGCCCGTTCTCTCCAAGACGGATGCAAGGGATTTAAGCGCGTCTGACATCGGCTAAAGCAGTTGAATCATAGATACTTATCCGTCACCGCGCCTTCGATGGCGGTGTAGACCAGCTTGGCGTATTTCGCGAGCACGCCACGGGTGTAACGCGGCGATGGCTGGACCCAATGCGCCTTGCGGCCGGCGATTTCTTCATCGGATAGATTCACGTCGATGCGGTTGCTGGTGGCATCGATGGTGATCTCGTCACCATCTTTCAAGATCGCGATCGTGCCGCCGAGATACGCTTCCGGCGTGATGTGGCCGACCACGAATCCGTGGCTGCCACCGGAGAAACGACCGTCGGTGATGAGCGCGACGTCCTTGCCAAGACCAAGACCCATCACGGCGCTGGTAGGGCCTAACATCTCGCGCATGCCTGGGCCGCCTTTCGGGCCTTCCATGCGGATGACGATGACGTCACCCTTTTGAATTTGTTTGCCGAGAATCGCCTTCATGCCGGCGTCTTCCGAATCGAACACGCGGGCTTTGCCCGTGAAGACTTCGCCTTCCTTGCCGGAGATTTTGGCGACCGCGCCACCTTCCGCTAGATTTCCGTAGAGGATGCGCAAGTGGCTGTCCTTCTTGATCGGATCGGAAACCGGGCGGATAATCTGCTGGCCTGCCGGATACGGTTTGGCGAGTTTTTCAAGATTCTCGCGCATCGTGCGACCGGTCACTGTCATGCAATCGCCGTGCAGGAGTCCTGCATCGAGCAACATTTTCATCAGCGGAACGGTTCCGCCGATGTTCACGAGGTCCGCCATGACATATTTACCGGATGGTTTCAGGTCAGCGAGCACGGGCACTCGTTTGCCGATGCGTTCGAAATCATCGATGGTGATGTCGATACCTGCCGACCATGCGATGGCCGGAATGTGCAGCGCGGCATTGGTGGAGCCACCGAGCGCGATGAGCACGGTGATGGCATTTTCAAACGCCTCCTTGGTGAGAATATCGCGCGGCTTGATGCCGAGCTGGATCAGATTGAGCACGGCGGCGCCGGCGTCGAAACAATCGCGCATCTTGTCATCCGAGATGGCCGCTTGCGCCGAGCTGTTAGGCAACGACATACCGAGCGCCTCGATCGCGCTGGCCATGGTGTTCGCGGTGTACATGCCACCGCAAGATCCGGCACCGGGAATCGCGCAGGACTCGACGGTTTCCAGTTCCTCGTCCGAGTATTCGCCGCTGGCATGCTTGCCGACCGCTTCGAACACAGAAACGATATCGAGGTCCTTTTTCTCGCCCTTGATCGTGGCGCAGCCGGGCATGATCGTGCCGCCATAAACGAAGACCGACGGGCGGTTCATGCGGGCCATCGCCATCAGACAGCCCGGCATGTTTTTATCGCAGCCACCAATCGCCACAAAGCCGTCCATGCCTTCGCAGCCGACCACTGTTTCGATCGAATCCGCGATAACCTCGCGGGAGACCAGCGAGTATTTCATGCCCTCGGTGCCCATCGAAATTCCGTCCGAGATGGTGATGGTATTGAAAATGATGCCCTTGCCGCCGGCGGCATTCACACCCTTGGACGACTCGCGGGCGAGCTTGTCGATGTGGACGTTGCAAGGCGTCACCTCACTCCAAGTCGAGGCGATGCCGATCTGGGGTTTAGAGAAATCCTCCTTATTGAAGCCGACGGCATAGAGCATGGCGCGGCTCGGGGCGCGGTCCGGGCCATCGAGCATCGGACTGGAAAACGGGCGTGTAGTGTCATTCATCGCGCGCGGAGCATCCGGCCAGACCGGGGGGGCCGTCAAGGCAGGGAAACGGAAAACACTCAGGTCACTTGGCCACACGTCGGGCAAAATCCCCGACTTTACCCACAATCTCATCGCCCGCCACTTCGAACAAATCGTTGTGACCGGCATCTGAAATCGAAATGAAAACCTTGTCGACCGCCGCAGACGCCGACACCAGCGTGCGGCCGTGGGAAACCGGGATAACCTCATCGTTTTCCCCGTGAATCACCAACAAAGGCGTGTCCATTTCACAGATCAATTTCAAATTCTGGAAACGGTCGCGGGGAAACAACGGAAACGGAAACGCCACCCGGAAGACCGAAGTGAAGGGTGCGATCAAAACCAGACCCGCCGGTTTCAACAGATAGCACGGCACGAAGGGCGGCGGGTTCAATGTCAAGAACCTCTGCCGTAGCATCGATGTCACCCTCTTGCATGAGGGTTGCTGCACCTACAAAATTCATTTTTTCTCTCCTGTTTGGTTGCTGCTGCCGAACCAGAACGACAGCACTAGCATCAACGCGCCGTCAAGTGTCCCCAGTACGCGGGCAATCAGCTCTCGCATGCTTGGATCGATGACGGTCGTGAACAAATAATATTGGATGAATACCCACGCGATGATCACCGAGTAGGACAACACCGCAGGGGTCTGCACACCGGTCTGAACCATCATCTGCCGAG
>CAYRLT010000495.1:0-2758 GCA_964425095.1 uncultured Luteolibacter sp. | reverse complement strand
CTCGCTGCCAGTAGATCTTCCAGCGGTCGGTCTTGTGCGTGTAGGTGGCCTTGGCGGCGGGTTCCTCAGTGGTCTCACTAGGGTCGCGCCAGAACGGTCGTATGGAGAAAATCACCACACTCTGTCCTTCGATCCGGTAGGCGAGATCGAGCTTGTCCCGGATTTCGACGGGCGGCCGGCGCTTGGCCATGAAGTCTGACATCGCAGCTTCGATGCGGGCGGTTTCAAATTCGGTGAAGGGCATGGATGTGACGCAGGTGTCCCAAGAGGCTGGTAGGCGTGGCGACAGGTTTCAATTTCCGAATTAAAGGTGAGGGCAGAAACGATGGAGGAATCCGGAATATGAGGCTGTTTCCCGTCAGGCGGTTACTTGCTTCACCTTTCCACTTATCAGTCGCCACTCCACCAATGCCGCAAGCGTAATTCCCAAGGCAGAGGTCTCCAGATCCGGACAATCATACCACGTAGTTGGATAGCTTTCTTGGTAAAATCAGGTTCACCCAATCCTCATCCTCTCAATCGCAGCCGCCACATCCGCCACTCGGAACCGAACAGCCTTGCCCATTTTGAAGTAGGGGATGAGTCCACTCACTCGCCAGTTGTAGAGTTGGCGGCGGCAGATTCCGGTCAGACTCTTGTTAGGCAGGTCTGTCTGGTCCTACTCCAACATGCCGGATATTTTTACCCGGTAGCACCTTGGCGTCTCTGCTAGGTTGCCAATACCCTCATACGGCGGACCCTCGCTATGTAGGAAAATGATTGTCCGATCCGCCGCGCGACCTCAAGCAGATTCCATGACCCCGGTTATCATAAAAAGGTGGTGCTCGATTTAAGAAAAAAACGTCATCATTTCCTCTGGTTGCCTGTAAAGATCCAAGCCATTATTTGTCCATGGCACTTTACAATTTGAGCAGTTCCGGAATGAGTCCCGTAAAAGGGGTCAGTTTTTCAGAAGTCGGCGTTAGGGAACGGGCTGACCTTCAGCGAGTTCTACGTGAGAAAATCCACATTGTTGTATCCGATGTACTGATCATTGCCGAAGAGTTTTCGGACTGGGAGGATAGCCGTCGGCGTATCGACCTGCTGGGCTTGGATAGAAGCGGTAGCCTTGTTGTTTTTGAATTGAAGAGAACAGCGGATGGCGGGCACATGGAGCTCCAGGCTGTTCGCTATGCGGCTATGGTTTCAGCTCTGACTTTTGAGCGTCTGGTTGAAATCTATGGGGATTTTCTCACAGCCCAGGGTAAGGAGTTGGATCCGGTTAGGTCGATTCTTGACCATTTGGGATTGGATTCAGCCGAAGATGGCGAAATAGCCGGTCAGGTTCGAATCATTCTTGTGTCGGCGGATTTCAGCCGAGAGATCACCACTACGGTTTTATGGCTGAACGAGCAAGGTCTAGACATTACCTGCGTCCGGCTCGCCGCATATGATCTTGATGGCAAGACCCTAGTTGATGTTCAGCAGGTGATTCCTCTTCCTGAGGCTGGCGACTACACGGTGAAGATGAAAGAGAAGAGGAGAGAGGCACGGGTATCGCGGTGTAAGGAACGAGATCTCAGCAAGTATCGGGTAGTCTGTGGAGACGAGGTGCATCCCATTCTCAACAAGCGGAGAGCGATATTCTCTGTGGTTTTTTACCTCAGCGGCCTCGGGGTATCGCCTGAACAGATGAGCAGGACAATCAATCAGAAACGCCAGAGGTTTTTTTCTGTTGATGGGATCTTCGATTCGGAATTGGAGTTTCTAGCCGCTGCCGCTGAAAAGGCTGCGACCTCCGGGGAATCGTTTGATTCCGTCCGATGGTTCACATCGGATGAAGATTTGATTCGGCAAGAAGGGAAGACCTACGCATTCAGTAATCAGTGGGGTAGCCAAACGGAGAACAAGTTGAGCGACTTGATTAACACCCACGGCGGTGGAAAAGTCAGTTTTGAGAAGGTTTCCTGAGACTCTAGCCTATCCTCATCCTCTCAATCGCCGCCGCCACATCCGCCACTCGGAACCGGACGGCCTTGCCCATTTTGAAGTAGGGGATGAGGCCGGACACGCGCCAGTTGTAGAGTTGGCGGCGGCAGATTTTGAGATGGCGGGCAAGTTCCTGTTCGGTGATCAGGTCGAGTTCGGTGCGCGGCGGGGATGGGTGCGTGTTCATGCCCGTTGTTGCCGTGTCAACTCCACGAGGACTGATTTATCTTCCCGTAGTGGTGACAAATGGTGACAAAATACCTTCCCGCGTGTGCCTAAACCTGCCTAAATGATCATGTCCCTGTTAAGCAAAAACGGGCTAACTAAAGCACTTACACGCATGACTAGTAAAAAACATAAGCAATCCAAACCTTTTGGCAAAAGTCCTTGCGCAGATCCATACCGCCGGAGGCTTTTGACTGCGGCGGTTCTCATCCGCCGCTTTTTGGGTGCGTGATGCAAAAACGAAGGTACCCGGTAGCAACCCGTCGTCCCGCAAAACAAAGCCGCCCTTCACTATTGGAGTCCTTTCGGATTGATTTTTTGATCTGCCAGCTTGAAGATATCAATCCGAAAGGACTGACCCTGATAAATGGTGCTGCATCCATTAGTATCTTCAATCGGATACCTTGAGTCGCAGGAACCTGCGCGGTGCGGTTGTGGAGGCCGCGTCGGCGACCGTAACGGCCTCACCAACAGATCCCGGATTGACCGCCAGAACACTCCACGACTTCAGGTCGTCGGAGCCTTCCACCGTATAAGTCAATTCGGTCCTTGCGCGCTTAAAAGT